>NZ_JBHUWC010000138.1:0-11206 GCF_042670225.1 Isoptericola sp. NPDC057191
CCCGCTCACAGCACGAGGGTGGTGTCAGTCCTCGATGGTGACGCTGTTGATGACGATGTCGGTGACGGGGCGGTCGCCGGGGCGGGTCGCCGTCGTGCCGATGCCGTCGACGACGGCGCGGGACTCGTCGTCCGCCACCTTGCCGAAGATGGTGTGCTTGCCGTTGAGCCACGGCGTCGCCGCGGTGGTGATGAAGAACTGCGAGCCGTTGGTGCCCTCGACGGCGCCCGTGACCGGGTTGCGGCGCTTGCCGGCGTTCGCCATCGCGAGGATGTACTTGTCGTCGAACGCGAGCTCCGGGTGGATCTCGTCGTCGAAGGTGTAGCCGGGGCCACCGGTGCCGGTGCCCAGCGGGTCCCCGCCCTGGATCATGAAGTTGTCGATGACGCGGTGGAAGATCACGCCGTCGTACAGGGGGTCGTTGCGCTCGGCGCCCGTGGCCGGGTCCGTCCACGTCGTGGTGCCCTGGGCCAGACCGACGAAGTTCGCGACGGTCTTGGGCGCGTGGTTCGGCAGCAGCTCGATGCGGATGTCACCGGCGGAGGTGTGGAGGGTTGCGAACATGCCCTCATCCTCTCACTCCTCCTCTCCCGGACCCTCACGGCACGGCTGGCGCGTGACGCTGCAGCCCAGGGCGGCTGGTGGCACAGTGGGTCCATGGTGCGAAAGAACGTGGGCGACAGCGTCAAGGACAGTGCCAAGGACCTCAACGAGAAGCTCTCCGCGAAGGTGAGCGAGAAGATGAACGAGCTCGACACCGAGAAGCTCAAGGGCTCCGCGACCGAGGCCGCCGCCGTGCTGGTCGACGTCGGTGCCCGGGCCGCGAGCGGCGCGAAGGACGCCGCGACGCAGGCCAAGACGTGGGCGGAGCCCCGCATGGACCACTTCCTGGAGTGGTTGGTCCCGCGGGCGGAGAAGGCGTGGCAGGACAGCGTGCTCGCCGCCGCCCCGCGGATCGAGAAGGCGGCCGACAAGGCCGGCCCCATGGTCGACACGGCGCACGACAAGATCGTGGAGGAGTACCTGCCCCGCGTGGTGGCAGCCTTCAACGACGCGGCGACCCGCGCGGGTGCCGCGGCGGGGGCAGCAGGGGCAGCCGCCGCGGACGCCGCGCGCGACGCCGCCGAGAAGGCCGGCCGCGCGGGCAAGAAGGCGGCGAAGCAGGCCGCCAAGGAGGCCGCGAAGGCCCAGGCCGCTGCCGAGAAGGCCGCCAAGCACGCGGAGAAGTCGTCCGGCAAGGGCAAGGGGCTCTTCTGGCTCCTCGCGCTGGCGGGCGCTGCCGTGGCCGGGTACGCCTTCTGGCGCCGCGCCCAGCCGCAGAACGACCCGTGGGCGGAGCCCTGGGAGCAGCAGTCCGGTCCGGACTTCGACGGTGCCGCGCGCGATGCGAAGCACGCCGTCGGGGACGCGGCCGAGGCCGTGGGCGAGGCGGCGGGTCACGCCGTCGCGAAGGGCCGGTCTGCCGCCGAGCGCGCGGGAGAGAAGGCCGCCGAGCTCGGTGAGGACGTCGGCGGCAAGGTCACCGGGGCTGTGGACAAGGCTCGGGACAAGGCGACGGACGCCGCGAAGAAGGCCTCCAACCGCAGCCGCTCCACCGCCCCCAAGAACGGCCCCGGCCAGAACGCGGCCGAGTCGGGCGAGACGGGCGAGAAGAAGAACGACGAGGGCGACAAGGCCTGACCGCCAGCCGTCACTCGACGGCACCGCACGCCCGCAGACGAGGGCCCCCGCCAGACGGCGGGGGCCCTCGTCGCGTCTGGCACCACCCCAGGGATGCCATATCGAGATTCGATATGGCATCATCGTCGCGACCGCCCCGGTCGACGACGCCTGGAGAGGACACCGGTCATGGCCCGACGCATGTTCCGCATCGGCACCTGGCTCGCGCTGGCCGCAGCCGTCCTCACCGCGGCCCTGACCGTCACGACGGCAGTGCTGGGGGTCCTGGCACTGACAGGGCCCGTGACCTACCCCGTGGACGTTCGCCTCGGCCCCCTGCACTTCCGCGACACCGTCGTGGTGCGGGTGGCGAACGTGTCGCCGGTCTGCCAGACGGTCGACCTCCGGGCGTCCGACCCGAAGCACCAGCGGGGCGACGGAAGCTTCTGCTACCCGCTCTTCCAGGAGGGTGCCGGCCAGGACGTGCGCGAGGGCGTGGTCCACCAGGACACGGACGTCCGGCCCACGGACGTGCTCCTCTCCGGCGAGGTTCAGCTGACCACCTCGGGTGGCTGGAACTCGTGGGTGGCTGCCCAGGTGGTGAGGAAGGTGGTCGTCGGCACCGTCATCACCATGTGGCTGCTCCTGATGTGGCGGCTGCTCGCCGCGGCGGCCGGCGGCGACGCGTTCACCGCCCGGAGCGTCCGGCTCCTGCGCGCGCTGGGTTGGCTGACGGTCGCGGCAGCCCTCCTGGCGCCGGCGCTGGACCATCTCACCAGCATCTATGCGGTCCAGTCGGTCCACTTCGCGCAGTACGGGCCGCCGTTCCTCGACGTCGTCGGCTCGCGCGGCTACCCGGGCGGCATCAACGTCGTGCAGGTCGCGCTGGGAGGCGTGGTCCTGCTCGTCGCCGAGATCTTCCGGCACGGTGCGGCGATCGAGGACGAGCGCAGGCTGACGGTCTGATGCCGATCGTCGTGCGACTGGACCGGCTGCTCGTCGAGCGGGGGATGACGCTCACGGAGCTCGCCGACCGCGTCGGCATCACCGTGGCCAACCTGTCGATCCTCAAGACGGGCAAGGCCCGGGCGGTGCGGCTCGCGACGCTCGACGCCGTGTGCCGGGAGCTGGGCTGCCAGCCCGGCGACCTGCTCGAGCACGTCGACGGCCCCGAGGCCTGAACGCGACAGGGCGTACCGGCCCGCGTGGGCCGCTCTGCGGAACGACGAGACCCCGCACGCGTGGCGTGCGGGGTCTCGGTGGTGGTGGAGCCAAGGGGACTCGAACCCCTAACCCCCTGCTTGCAAAGCAGGTGCGCTACCAATTGCGCCATGGCCCCGGGCGGCCCGTGGTGACGGGCAGCGGGGGAGCGGCTCAGTCGATGGTGTCGGTGACCTCGGACCACAGGTCCCGGTCGGCCGAGTCCTCGTTGAGCCGGCGCCAGACCAGGAAGCCCGCGCCGAGCGCAAGCAGGAGGACGAACAGCTTCTTCATCTTCAGCCTCCTCGTCACGACCCTGAGGTCGTACGTGTCGGGCCCGGACCTGGTGTGGCCTGGAGTGGGGCTAGGAGGACTTGAACCTCCGACCTCTTCCTTATCAGGGAAGCGCTCTAACCGTCTGAGCTATAGCCCCGAGCGCGCTCCCAGCGGGAGCGCGTGCAGCACGGAACATTACCGTACGCGGTGGCCCCGGCCCAAACCGGGACCGCCGTCACGTGGTGTGACGTCGGTCCCGGTCCGGGACGGTGGTCACTCGTCGGTCAGCGTGAGGTGCACGCCGCCGACCAGCGCGGCCGTGATGTTGTACAAGATGGCCATGATCGTCGCCAGCGCGGTCATCAGCACCACGTTGACGATGGCGATCAGGACCGACAGGGACACGACCCGGTCGAACTTCACGAACTGCATGAGGTTCACGGCCTGCGGGCCGATCGTGTCGCTCATGAAGGACTGGATCGTGGCGAACGTGCCCATGTCGTTCAGCACGTACCAGACGACCATCGTGGCGACGACGGTGATGAAGCCGATCGCGACCGACAGCAGGAACGCGAGCTTCATGACCGACCAGGGGTCGACCCGCGAGACCGAGAGGCGCACGCGGCGCGGGCCTGCGCCGGCGACGGCCGCGCCGACCATCGGCGAGGCGGCGGGCGTGGCACCCGTGGGCGTGGCCTTCCCCTGCACGCCACCGGCCGAGTAGTGCATCTCCGGGCGAGGCTCGGACTTCTTGGCCTGCGCCTGGGGAGCCGCGGTGGTCTGCGCGGCCTGAGGGTCCTTGGGCGTGCCGTCCGGCATCGCCGACTGGACCTTCTTCGCCGCGCTCCGGGCGGCGGCGAGTGCGGCTGCCGCCGCCTTGACCGCCCCCTCCTTGACGGGGGAGGCGCCCTGCGCGGAGGTCGCCCCGGCAGGCTCCGCGGCCGTCGCAGGCACGCCGCCCGCAGCGGCCGGGGCCGGCACGGCCGCCTGCACCTGCGTCGTCTGGAACGCCGGAGCCGACGACGCGGTGCGCTGCGCCGCGGCCCCTCCGACGGTCACGCCGCGCGGGGCGGACCCCTGCGCGGGCGGGGGCGGAGGGACGGGGGTCCGTCGGTGCGTGGCGTCGTCGATGTCCGCTCCCCGTGCCGGGGAAACCGACGCCCTGGTCGACGCGCTGTTCTCGGTCATCAGTCCTCGTCCCCGCTCGTGGTCGGCTCGTCGGTGGTCTGCTCCTCGGCGGCCTGCTCGTCCACGCTAGCCGACTCGACGTCGGCAGGACGCTCGACGTTCCGGGCCACCGCGATGATGCGGTCGCCGCGATCAGGCTTGGCAAAGGTCACGCCCTGCGTGGTACGGCCGGTCAGGTTGACCCCCGCGACCGCCGAGCGCACGATCTTGCCACGCTCCATGATGACCAGCACCTCGTCGTCGGCCTCTGTGACCAGGGCCCCCACGAGGTCTCCACGAGCCTCGACCAGGTTGGCGACCTTGATGCCGTAGCCGGCACGGCCCTGCACCCGGTACTCGCCGATCGCGGTGCGCTTGGCGAAGCCGCCCTCGGTCACGACGAACAGGTCGGTGCCCGGCGTCACGACGTCGGCGTTCAGCAGCTCGTCGTCGTCCCGGAACTTCATGCCGGTCACGCCCGACGTCGCGCGGCCCAACGGGCGCAGCGTGTCGTCGTCGGCGGGGAACCGGATCGACTGGCCCTTGCGCGACACGAGGATGAGGTGGTCGTCCTTGTTGACGAGGCGCGCCGCGACGAGCTCGTCCGGGTTGCCCTGCTCGTCCTCGCGGAGGTTGATGGCGATGAGCCCGCCCGACCGAGGCGAGTTGTACTCGCCCAGGCGGGTCTTCTTCACCAGGCCGCGACGGGTGGCGAGCACGAGGTAGTCCGCGGCCTCGTAGTCCGGCAGGTCCAGCACCTGGGCGATCCGCTCGCCCGGCTGGAACGCCAGCATGTTCGCCACGTGCTGGCCCTTGGCGTCACGACCGCCCTCGGGCAGCTCGTAACCCTTGGCGCGGTACACGCGGCCGAGGTTCGTGAAGAACAGCAGCCAGTGGTGCGTCGTCGTGACGAAGAAGTGCTCGACGATGTCGTCCTCGCGCAGGGCCGCGCCCCGGACGCCCTTGCCGCCACGACGCTGCGCGCGGTAGTTGTCCGACCGCGTCCGCTTGGCGTAGCCGCCGCGCGTGATCGTGACGACGACCTCCTCCTCGGGGATGAGGTCCTCGACCGACATGTCGCCGTCGAAGGGCAGCACCGTGGTGCGGCGCTCGTCGCCGTAGCGCTCGACGATGGCGTCGAGCTCGTCCTGGACGATGGCGCGCTGGCGCTCAGGCTTGGCGAGGATGTCCTTGTAGTCCTCGATCTCGCGCTGGAGCCCGTCGTGCTCGTCGATGATCTTCTGGCGCTCCAGGGCCGCGAGGCGACGCAGCTGCAGCGCGAGGATCGCGTTGGCCTGCTGCTCGTCGACGTCGAGCAGCTCCATCAGGCCGGTGCGTGCCTCCTCGACGTCGGGGGAGCGACGGATGAGGGCGATGACCTCGTCCAGGGCGTCCAGCGCCTTGAGGTAGCCGCGCAGGATGTGGATCTGGCGCTCCGCCTCGGCGAGCAGGTACTCGGTCCGCCGGCGCACGACCTCGACCTGGTGCGTGGTCCAGTGCCGCACGAACGCGTCGAGGCTGAGCGTGCGCGGCACGTCGTCGACGAGCGCCACCATGTTCGCGCCGAAGCTGAACTGCAGCGGCGTGTGCTTGTACAGGTTGTTCAGCACGACCTTCGCGATCGCGTCGCGCTTGAGCACGATCACGAGGCGCTGGCCGGTGCGGCCTGACGTCTCGTCGCGGATGTCGGCGATGCCGGCGAGCTTCCCGTCGTTGACGAGGTCGGCGATCTTCGACGCGAGGTTGTCCGGGTTGACCTGGTAGGGCAGCTCCGTGATGACGAGGCAGATCCGGTTCTGGATCTCTTCCACGTTCACCACGGCGCGCATCGTGATGGAGCCACGCCCGGTGCGGTACGCCTCCTCGATCCCCTTGGTGCCGAGGATCTGCGCGCCGGTCGGGAAGTCCGGCCCCTTGATGCGCTGCATGAGCGCCGCGAGGAGCTCTTCGCGCGACGCGTCCGGGTTCTCCAGGTGCCAGCGCACGCCCTCCGCGACCTCGCGCAGGTTGTGCGGCGGGATGTTCGTCGCCATGCCGACGGCGATGCCGGCGGAACCGTTGACGAGCAGGTTCGGGAACCGGGCGGGCAGGACGACGGGCTCCTGCGTGCGGCCGTCGTAGTTGTCCTGGAAGTCGACCGTGTTGCGGTCGATGTCCCGGACCATCTCCATGGCGAGCGGCGCCATCCGGCACTCGGTGTACCGCGGGGCGGCGGCAGGGTCGTTGCCGGGCGAGCCGAAGTTCCCCTGGCCGGCCACGAGCGGGTAGCGCAGCACCCAGTCCTGCACGAGGCGCACGAGCGTGTCGTAGATCGCCGTGTCGCCGTGAGGGTGGAACTTGCCCATGACGTCGCCGACGACGCGCGAGCACTTGGAGAACGCGCGGTCGGGGCGGTAGCCGCCGTCGTACATCGCGTACAGCACGCGCCGGTGCACCGGCTTGAGGCCGTCGCGCACGTCCGGCAGGGCACGCCCGACGATGACGCTCATCGCGTAGTCGAGGTAGCTGCGCTGCATCTCCAGCTGCAGGTCCACCTGGTCGATGCGGCCGTGGTGCACCGCGACCTGTCCGTCGGTCGTCTCGAGCGCCTCGTCCTCCGGGGCGCCGTCCGTCATGTCGGGACCGGGGGTCTCGTCCGTCACCGTCTACCTTCTTCCTGTCCTGCGCCGCCGGGGCGCGGGTTCCGTCGTCCTCGCTCGGTCGGTGTACAACGGCGGTCGCACGTTCTGTACGACGCCGTGCACACCGCTAGATGTCGAGGAAGCGGACGTCCTTGGCGTTGCGCTGGATGAAGCTGCGGCGGGACTCGACGTCCTCGCCCATGAGCACCGAGAAGATCTCGTCGGCCGCGGCCGCGTCGTCCATGGTCACCTGCAGCAGCGTGCGGTGCTCCGGGTCCATCGTGGTGTCCCAGAGCTCGGTGTAGTCCATCTCGCCCAGACCCTTGTACCGCTGGATGCCGTTCTCCTTGGGGATCCGCTTGCCGGCGGCGATGCCCTCCTTGAGGAAGGCGTCCCGCTCGCGGTCCGAGTACACGTAGTCGTGCGGCGCGTTCGACCACTTGAGCCGGTACAGCGGCGGCTGCGCGAGGTACACGTGGCCGTGCTCGATGAGCGGGCGCATGTAGCGGAACAGCAGCGTCAGCAGCAGGGTGCAGATGTGCTGGCCGTCGACGTCGGCGTCGGCCATGAGCACGATCTTGTGGTACCGGAGCTTCGAGATGTCGAAGTCCTCGCCGATGCCCGTGCCGAACGCGGTGATCAGCGACTGGATCTCCTGGTTGGAGAGCGCCTTGTCCAGGCGGGCCCGCTCGACGTTCAGGATCTTGCCGCGCAGCGGCAGGATCGCCTGGTTGTGCGGGTTACGACCGCGGACGGCGGAGCCGCCGGCCGAGTCGCCCTCGACGATGTAGACCTCGCAGTCCTCCGCGCGGTTCGACTGGCAGTCCTTGAGCTTGCCGGGCATACCGCCCGAGCTGAGGATCCCCTTGCGCCGGGTGGCCTCGCGCGCCTTGCGCGCCGCGATCCGCGCCTGCGACGCCTGCACGGCCTTGCGGATCACGTCCCGGGCCTCGGTGGGGTGGGCGTCGAACCAGTCCACGAGCTTCTCGCGGACCACGCGCTGGACGAACGTCTTCGCCTCGGTGTTCCCGAGCTTAGTCTTCGTCTGGCCCTCGAACTGCGGCTCGCCGAGCTTGACGGAGATGACGGCGGTCAGGCCCTCGCGGATGTCGTCACCCGTGAGGTTGTCGTCCTTCTCCTTGATGATCCCCTTGTCACGCGCGTAGCTGTTCACGAGCGTGGTCAGCGCCGCGCGGAAGCCCTCCTCGTGCGTGCCGCCCTCGGTGGTCGAGATGGTGTTCGCGAAGGTGTGGACGGACTCGCTGTACGAGCTCGTCCACTGCATCGCGATCTCCACCGAGATCTTCCGCTCGGTGTCCTCGGACTCGACGTCGATGATCTCGGGGTGGATCAGCTCGGACTTCTTGGCCGCGTTGATGTGCGCCACGTAGTCGGTGAGGCCGTTGTCGTAGCGGTACCGGACCGTGCGGACCGGGTTCGCCGCCTCCGCGTCCGTCTCGCCGTCGCCGGACACCATGTCGCCGTCCGTGGCTCCGGGGGCCTTGCCCACCACCTCGTCGTCGGCGACCGCGTGCCCGGCCCGCTCGTCGCGCAGGGTGATCTGCAGGCCCTTGTTCAGGAAGGCGTACTGCTGGAAGCGCGAGCGGAGGGTCTCGAAGTCGTACTCGGTCGTCTCGAAGATCGAGTCGTCCGCCCAGAAGGTCTGCGTGGTGCCGGTGCCCTCGCCGTCGGCGAGCGGCTCCAGCCGCTGCACCTCGCTCACGGGCTCGCCACCGTCGCGGTACTCCTGGCGCCAGTGGTAGCCGTCGCGCCGCACCTCGGAGACGAAGCGCGTGGACAGGGCGTTCACGACGGACATGCCGACGCCGTGGAGACCGCCGGAGACGGCGTACCCGCCGCCGCCGAACTTGCCTCCCGCGTGCAGGATCGTCATGACGACCTCGAGCGTGGGCTTGCCCTCGGTGGGGTGCATCGCGACGGGGATGCCGCGGCCGTTGTCCCGGACGCGGACGCCACCGTCGGCCATGAGGGTCACCTCGACGCTGTCGGCGTGCCCGGCCAGGGCCTCGTCCACAGAGTTGTCCACAATCTCGTACACGAGGTGGTGGAGGCCGCGCTCACCGGTGGAGCCAATGTACATGCCAGGGCGCTTGCGGACGGCCTCGAGGCCCTCCAGGACGGTGATGTTGCCGGCGTCGTACCCGTTCCCCGGTCCGGTGGTTCCGTCGGCGACAGCATCAGGACGGGGGGTGTCGGTTCGGTCTGCCACAGGCGGGACTGCTCCTCGGTCGTCGTGCACGCGCCGGCGCTTCGTGCGGTGCGCAGGCGGCGCGGCTCTCAGGTTCCGGGCACGCGCTCGACCGAGTCGTGCGAGAGGTCGGACCACGACCCGGAATGACCGTCCCAGTCTACCTGCCGGAGGCAAGGAAACGGCGGATTGACGCCGCTGGAGCGAAGTTCGGCACACGTTGTCCACAGGTGGTGGACGACGCGTTCTCCACACCCTTGTCCACAGGGTTCTCCCCAGGGTTGTCCACAACTTTTGCGCCGGAACTGGGCGTCTCGCCCGTTGCGTCGGTCATCTGTCTTCTGACCGTTATCAGAAGCTCTCCCGTTTTTGACCGAAACCTGGTGTACTACACGACGATTCCCCGTAACGCACGCTGACCCGGCTGCGCCTTCGCCGGTCACCATCGAAGGGACCACCCCACAGTGAAGAGGACCTTGGCGGGCGTCGCAGCGACGACGCTCGCCGTCGGCGGGATGCTGGTCGCCACCGCGGCGCCCGCCTCCGCCCACACCCCCGACGTCAACGACAGCTGCTCGAGCCTCGAGGTGAAGCTCACCCAGTACCACGGCGCGGACGTGACCGTCACCGTCGACGGCAAGACCGAGGCCGACGAGACCTTCGACACCGCCTGGCAGCGGACGTTCGACCTCGACGGCACCGCGGGCCACGAGTGGTCCGTCGTCGTCGACGCGCACGACGGAAGCCAGTTCGACTGGTCCGACACCGGCCGGACCGAGCCGTGCCCGCCCACCACCCCGGAGCCTGAGGTCGGCGAGGCGCAGGTCGCCATCTACCTGTACCCGAAGAAGGACAAGGACAAGCCTGCGGCGTGGGAGAACTCGGGCCTGCAGGAGCTCGTCGCCACGACGACCATCCCGTGGACCAAGGACTCCCCCCTCGACGACTCCTACTGGTACACCACGCTCCCGGAGACGTCGATCCTCGACAAGATCGACGTCTGCACGGACTGGGGCATCCAGCAGGACCTGCTCTCCGGCGGCCCTGACGAGTACGAGGTGCCGCAGAACATCGAGTTCCCCGACGGGACCGGGCACTCCGGGCACCTGCTCGACTGGACCCACCAGGAGCTCGAGGACCTCGGGATCACGCTGCCCGGCGGTGAGATCTGCGGGGGAACGCCGGAGACGCCTACGACGCCCACCCCCTCCACGCCCCCGGTGACGCCGGACGAGATCGTCGTGCCGGTCCCGCCGGTCGCGGCGACCGTCTGCGGGGCGACGTCCTCCGACGTCGAGCTCCCGGCCGCCACCGCCTCGATCACCTACGTGAGCACCGAGCAGGGCGTCCTCGCCATCCCGGCGGAGCACTACGCCTTCGGCGACGACCTCGGTGGCTACACGCGCACCGACACGGGCGACGTCATCTTCCCGATCGAGAAGCTCGTGCCCTCGGCCGAGGACTGCGCGCTGGTCCCGGGCGACATCGCCGCCGTCTGCCAGGGCGACACCCCGTACCTCCAGTACGGCGTCTCGCTGCCGGAGGGCATCGAGGTCGACGACGACACCCCGCTGACGATCACGTTCATCAACCCCGACGGCGGCAAGAACTACGTCGCCGAGGACCAGCCGCTCGAGGGCTCGCTGCTGTGGCCGGGCGCCACGGACACGGCCCCGAAGCAGTGGCCGGGCTGGGAGCAGCAGGACGACGGCTCCTACGTCGAGACGGACGGCAACTACGCCTGGACCCGCGACGGCGTCCAGGTCCTGTTCGAGGTGAACCCCGAGTACTCGACCGTCGTGGACTACCCGCCGGAGTCGTCGCAGTGCGCCAACCCGGTCGGCGTGGGCGGCCCGGACACCGAGGTCGTGGCTGACGACGCGGACGTCCCGCCCGCGGACGCGGTCGGGCAGGCGGACGAGCTCCCGCAGACGGGTGCCACGGTCGGCCTCTTCGCAGGGCTCGCCGCGCTGCTCGTCGCCGGTGGTGGGCTGCTCTTCTGGCTGCGTCGCCGCATCCAGCACTGACGCCTCGACGATGACGAAGGGCCGCCGGTGAGCCGGCGGCCAGGGTC
>NZ_JBHUWC010000139.1:0-11083 GCF_042670225.1 Isoptericola sp. NPDC057191
CCCGCCGCTGAGCGCGGTGACGGGTGCGCGGCCGGGCGCCCCGAGTCAGGTCCGGGGGAACGTGACCCGCAGCGTGGCCGTGCCGTCCGTCGTCGAGCGCACCGTCAGCCGCAGCGCCCCCGAGCGGGTGGTGAACGTCGAGCCCTTGCGCAGGTTCGAGTGCCGGGCCGACTCCTTGCCCATCGGCACGATGAGGTGCTCGCCCGGGTAGGCCCACGTCGAGCCCTCCCGGCCGAACCGGCTCACGGTGACGCCGTACGACACCGTGTAGTCGGACGCGGCACGCCAGGGCATGCCGCCCAGGTACGGGTAGCGCGCGCCGGACTGCCGGCGGAGCTCGACGTAGTAGTACTGGCCGGTCTTCGGGTCGACGGCGCGCAGCAGCGTCGGCCGGCTCGTGCTCCGGTGCCGGGCGTCGATCACGACGGTGCGGGCGCCGGACTTCTTCGTCACGGTGGCGACGTCGGACCCCGGCAGGACGCCCAGCCGCTTCAGCTGGGCACGGGACAGGGGCGAGGTGCCCACGGCCGCGAAGTCGGACCCCATGAGGTCCATCGGGTCCAGGCCCTGGGCCATGCCGCAGCGCGGCGACGTGAAGCTGCCGTCGGGGGCGCCGGTGCACCAGCCCACCCCGGAGTGCTCGAGGCCCAGGTTGTGGCCCAGCTCGTGCGCCAGCGTCGAGACCGCGGTCGCGTACTGGGCGTGGGAGAAGCGCGAGCTGCGGGCCTCGCCGTCGGCGCCGCCGAACAGGGAGAACGACCAGCCGCCAGGGTTGTCGCGGCTCGCCTTGTTCGGCAGGGAGCCGAGCCCCAGCGTGCCGAGGCACGTGTCGCCGTAGCGCGAGCCGCCCGGGTAGTCGCCGCGGACGTAGGGGAACAGCACGACGAGGTGCTCGCGCGTGCCCGGACCGAGGGTGCGGGAGTCGAACCAGCCGGTGCCGTAGTGCGCCCGCCCGCCTGCCTTGACCTGCTTGAGGATGCCGCCCGTCGTCGAGCAGGACCCGTCCCCGGTCTTGATCCGTTCGATCGCCGAGCTGCGCACGAACTTGATCCGCCCGCCCGACTGTGCCGACCAGTACGCCGAGACCTTCGCCAGCAGGGCGTCGACGTCGCGGTCGCGCACCAGCTGGGCGGCACGGTTCTGCGTCATCCAGCGCGGCGTCGCGACGGCGACGTCCACCCGGTGCACCCTGCGGTCCGTCTGGGCCCGCATCGTGGAGCGTGCCATGTCGGGCGAGGCGCCCACGGCCGACTGCCAGCGGACGACGTCGTCGACGGTGCCGGCGCCGACGTCCGGGCGGACCGGGTCGATCGCACCGACGGTGGAGGCGGCGACGCCGGACGCCGCGACCGACGTGGTCGACGCCGCCGACGCGGTCGCCACGGGTGGTGCGCCGGACGCGGCGAGCGGCTCGGCGAGCAGTGCGGCGGTGACGAGGGCGGCGACGGTGACCGCGCGAGCCTGCATGACGTTCCCCCTGGGGCTCCGGCGTGGCGCCGGGAGGCGCGCACGGGTGCGAGAAGCGTAGGCGTCCCCCCGGGCTGCTGCCTGCCCGGTCCACGGTGACGTCGCCCGTCCGCAGGGTGAAATCGTCGCCCGGGGCTCCGGCGTCGCGCCCGAGCCCCGAGGCGCCGCAGTGCGAGCGCGGTCAGAGCAGGCGGAGCTCCACCACGGGGACGACACGGAGCCAGTCGGCCTCGCCCTGGTCCCGGGCCAGGGGTGCGGCCCACTCCGCGAGCACCGGGCGCAGCTGCGCCCACGGGCCGGGGTGGGCGTCGGTGTACGCGCGCAGGACCGCTGCGCCCTCGTCGGGGGGCAGCACGACCGCCCGTGCCCGCGCGTCGCGCCGCAGGCCGAGGGAGACGAGCACCCGCGGGTCCGCCCGCACGTTGCGGAACCACTGCGACCGCGGCCCCAGGCCGGCGACGACGACGGCGCGGTCGCGTGCCGGCCGCGCGACGACCTCGAGCACGACGTACCGCCGCTGCCCGCTGCGGCGGCCGCGGTGCTGCATCATCAGCAGCCGCCCGCCGGCGAGGAAGCCGAGACCGGACCGGAACAGCCCGATCGGGGCGCGGACGAACCACCGGGTGTGCAGGGCGCGGGACGCGAGGCTCATGCCCTCGAACCTAGGTTCCGTCGCGCGCGCCGACACGTCGAGGGCGACTTCCCGCCCGCCGCGCCTGGCCGTGAGGGAGCCGGTGGGGATAATCGCCCGCGTGGACATCGAGAGCGGCTGCCGCGCGTTCGTCGCGGTGAGCGAGCGCCGAAGCTTCACCGGGGCGGCGTCGGCGATCGGTGTGCCGCAGCCGGTGGTCAGCCGCCGGGTCGCCGCCCTCGAGGCCCACCTGGGCGGAACCCTGTTCGACCGGACGACGCGCGAGGTGTTCCCGACCGCGCTGGGGCGGCGGTTGCTCCCTGCCGCGCAGCGCGTCGTCGACGCGGTGGACGACCTGCGGGCGACAGCCGCCACGCAGGAGGCCGCTCCCGTGCGGCTGGCCGTCCCGGACGACATGTCGCCGACGGCCACGGCCACGCTGATCGGCGACGCCCAGCAGGAGGGCATCCTGCTGCGGGTCGTCCCCGCCCCGCCTGCCCGACGTGCCGAGCTGGTTCGGGACTCGCTCGCCGACGCGGCGCTCGTCGCCGCCACCACGGGCGCGGCGCGCTGGACGGCACCGCTCGGGCTGGGCGGGTGCGGTCCGGACGGCGGGGCACGGACGTATCTCGACGAGCTGGCACCCCGCCGCGGTGAGGGCGGTCCTGCGCGCCGCGTGTGGGTCACCCCGGAGGACGACAACGCCCTGGTGGGGGACTTCCTCGTGCGGCACGCCGTCGCCGCGGGGTGCCTGCCAGGACAGGTGCGGGTGGCGCCGCTGGTCCCCGGCCTGGCGGCCGTGACGACCAGCGCGGACCTGCTGCTGTGCACGCCGGCGCAGGCACGCGAGCTGGGCCTCTCCTGGACGGCGCTCGGCGGGATCGACCTCGCCCGCACCTACCGCCTGGAGCGACGGGCCGGTGGCCTGGCGGCCGTGGACGCCGTCCTGGACACGTTGGCCGCGGCTGTCGCGCTCGCGCTGGGCGCGGCGGAGGTCGCGGGATGAGCGGCGGGTCCGGCGGGTCCGTGGTGGCGCACGAGGTCCGGCGGGTGCGGGACGACCTGGCGGACGCCGGGCTGACGGCCGGGATCCTCGTGCGTGACCTGGACTCCGGGCACGAGGTCGGCATCGACCCGCACCTGGACCTGCCGGTCGCCTCCTTGGTGAAGATCCCGGTGGCGCTGGCAACGCTCGAACGGATCCGCCGCGGTGATCTCGACGGCGGTACGCCGATCACGGTCGCCCCGGGGCGGGTCACGACCGCCGGGCCACCGGGCACGACCCGCTTCCGCCATCCCGCCTCGGTGGCGCTGGAGGACCTCGTCTACCTGGCCGTCTCGCTGAGCGACAGCAGCGCCTGCGACGCACTCCTCGCGCTCACCCCGCCCGCCCGCGTCGGGCACGTGCTGCGGGAGCTCGGGCTGCCGGACATCGAGATCCGGCACGGTCTGGGCGAGCTGGGCGACACCCCCGTCGAGGCGCTGGAGCACCGGCATCCCGGCCTGGGCCACGCCTTCGCGGCGATGGCCACCACGGCGAACGGCGGCAGCGTGATCCGGTGGCTCGACGTGTCGGTGACGACGACCTCCTCCGCCCGGGTGCTGGCCGACCTCCTCGCCGCGGTCTGGGACCCGGACCGGCTGCACCCCGCGGTGTCTGCCCGGTTGCGCGAGCTGCTCGCCGCCAACGTGCACCGGCAGCGCCTGGCGCCGGAGTTCGACCGCGACTCCTCCCTGTGGTCCTCCAAGACGGGCACGGTGCTCAACCTCCGGCACGAGGCAGGCGTCGTCGAGCACGCGGACGGCGGCCGGGTCGTCGTCGTGGTCCTCAGCCGCTCCGCGGTGCCGGCGGGCGCGCAGCCGGCCGCGGAGATCGTCCTCGGGCGGGCGGCGCGCCGGCTGCACGACCTGGTGCGTCGCACCTCGCCGCCCGCCCGGGGGGCCGCTCCTGGTCAGAGGAGGTCGAGCGGCGTCCGGTAGTCAGGCACGACGACGCGGGTGCGTGGCGAGGCGCGGCGGACCGACCGCACCATCGAGCGCAGCTGCCCGGCGGTCTTGGCGTCCTGCACGGTGGGCGGGTCGGTCGGCGGGGCCTCGAAGTGGTCCCAGTGGACGGGGACCACCAGCCGCGGCCCCCCGAGCGCGTCCATGAGCCGGGCGGCGTAGTCGCTGGTGACGTCGTTCGCAGGCACCGGCACGGCGACCGCGTCCGGCCGCAGCCCCCGCAGCGACACGTCGTCGAAGTCGCTCGCGCCCAGGAGCAGCACCCTGCGCCCCGAGGGCGCACGCAGGAGGTACGCGAGGGTGTCGCCCTCCGGCAGGTCCGCGACGGTCGCCGGAGGAGCGGGCACGGTGTGCCGCACGCCGGGAAACAGCACGCCGCCGTTTCCGGAACGGCTGTGCAGCGACCGGACCGCGCGGACCACCAGGTCGCCCACGACGATCTCCTCGCCGCCCTTGAGCACCGCGACCTGAGCGGCGGCCGTCCCGAGGGACTGTGCGAGGTGGTAGCCGGTGAGGGTGGTGAACACCGTGCCGCCCCGGGTGGCGGCGATGTGCGGGACGTCGCCGAAGTGGTCCCAGTGCGTGTGGGTGACCAAGGTGGCGGTGACCGGGTCCGAGGCGTCCGCCGGTCCCAGGGCGGCATCGACGGCCGTGGGGTCCACCGTGAGCCCCGTGCTCGGCACGAACCGGCCCTTCGCCAGGCCGGTGTCGAAGCGGGTCAGGTAGGGATCCACGAGCAGCCGCGTCCGGGGCGAGCGGACCTGCCAGCCCGCGACGCCCAGCCAGCGGAACGTCGCGAAGCCGCCGACTCCCGTCGCTCGTGACGCAGCCAGGGCGGAGGGTGTGCCGCTCAGGGCTCCGGCGGCGGCCGTGCCGGCCGCGGCGAGCAGGGTCCGGCGGCAGACAGGGTGGGGCATGGTCGTCTCCTCAGGTCGTCGTGGTGACGACCGTGGCAGCCGGAGATCGATGCGCACCAAGACGGCGAGGCGCGTACTCATGCACGAGGTGCATGAGTGGCCGGTGGCTGCGTGCGGCCGTGCCGGAGAACGACGAAGGCCCGGACCGTGTCGGTCCGGGCCTCGCGATGGAGCGGGTGACGGGAATCGAACCCGCGCTGTCAGCTTGGGAAGCTGAAGTTCTACCATTGAACTACACCCGCGCAGCAGCACCTGACGGTGTGCGCGCCCCGATCATACCCAACGGGGACGGATGCTCCGAACCCCGTGCGTCGTCGTCGGGACAACCGGCGGCCGGCACGCCGCGGGCGGCGTGCCGGCGACGGCGTCAGAGCGGACGGATGTCCGAGGCCTGGAGGCCCTTGGGGCCCTGGGTGACCTCGAACTCGACCTGCTGGCCCTCGTTCAGGGTGCGGAAGCCGCTGGCCGAGATCGCGCTGTAGTGCGCGAACACGTCGGCGGTGCCGTCGGAGGGGGCGATGAAGCCGAAGCCCTTCTCCTCGTTGAACCACTTCACAGTTCCGGTGGTCATGTTGTCTTCTCTCGTTGATGCGACGGACCCGCGAACGTGGGTCCGGTCGTCGCGCCCGATCGGGCACGGACGGTGTGGGTGCGGGCTCGACGAGCGCGCACGGTGCCCTGGCGTGACGGGGCAGGAAGCCGCGTCGCCTGGGCAAGGGTGGGGACGACCGCGACCAGCCGCGTGTAGCGGTCGTGGACGTGGAAGCCGTCGGGAAGTCGGGTGATCATGCCGCCGTACTCGCCGTCGACCGTCGCGACCCACAGGTCGTCGTCGGCCCGGCGCCACACGGGGATCGATCGAGATTCGCCCTCTGCCGCAGACGCGGAGGCGGGCCGTTCGATGGTGGAAGAAGTGATGCTCTCTGCTCTCGCTCCGCGCTCGCTGGGCGGAGATCGTCGGTGGACAGCGGTGCTGTCACGTGCGCGGGACCATGCTTCGATGCCGTGGACCGAAGAGTGCCATGGAGTCGTTCCCCAGGCGTGCGCAGCGTCCAGGATACACGAGGCCGGACGCCGTCCGGCATCGGGGCCTCCATGGAGCATGGTCGCGGCGGCTCAGCGCGCCACGCGCCACGGTCCGTGAGCGTACGTGGGCGCCCGGCGGGCCCGGCGACTACCGTGTCCCCGTGCTGCTCTCCGACCGCGACATCCGGGCCGAGCTCGACGCCGGGCGGGTCGTCCTCGACCCGTACGAGGCGTCGATGCTCCAGCCCTCCAGCATCGACGTCCGCCTCGACCGGTACTTCCGGCTGTTCGACAACCACAAGTACCCGTTCATCGACCCGTCGCAGGAGCAGCCGGAGCTGACGCGGCTGGTCGAGGTCGCGCCGGACGAGCCGTTCGTGCTGCACCCGGGGGAGTTCGTGCTCGGCTCGACGTTCGAGTCCGTCTCCTTGCCCGACGACGTCGCGGCGCGCCTGGAGGGCAAGTCCTCGCTGGGGCGGCTCGGGCTGCTCACGCACAGCACGGCGGGCTTCATCGACCCGGGCTTCTCGGGCCACGTGACGCTCGAGCTGAGCAACGTCGCGACGCTGCCGATCACGCTGTGGCCGGGCATGAAGATCGGCCAGATGTGCTTCTTCCGGCTGTCGTCCCCGGCCGAGCACCCGTACGGCTCCGACGCGTACGGGTCGCGGTACCAGGGCCAGCGGGGCCCGACGGCGAGCCGGTCGTGGCAGTCCTTCCACCGGAGCACGGTCTGACCGGCGCGCGGGGCCGCGGCCCCGGGGCCGACGGCGGGGCGCAGGACGCGTTCCGCGACGGGTCGCGTCGTCGCTACGCTCGGTCCCGCCGCGCCGGCACCGGCGCGGGGCGCACCGCGTCCGTGTCACGGAAGGAGCTCCGCCAGATGGCCCAGCACCAGCCTGCCCTGCCCCCGCTTCCGACGGTGTCGGCGCAGGGTCACCAGGCCCGCCACCTGCTCGGGGTGCCCGCCGACGTCGTCGTCGACGAGATCGAGGTGCTGGCGATGTCGCGCTTCGTCGGCACGCGCTGGGACGTGGTGCCGGCGGACCTGCCCGGTGCCGACGTCCCGGTGGGCCGGATGGCGAACCCGGGGGAGCCGGGCGTGCTGCGGCTCTCGCGGCACAGCGCCCTCTCGGGGCCGTACGCGCCGTCCGGCAAGGGTGTCGACGCGGGGCTGCCGCCCGGCACCGAGATGGTCTTCGACGTCGTGTGCCCGCGGGAGCGCTGGGACGACGCCACCCGCTTCGGCGGCGACCGGGACGGCATCGGGCGCGCGTTCCCCGCGGCGCTGCCGAACCGGGAGGAGGAGCGCGTCGTGACGTGGCTCGTGCAGGCGGCGCGTCGCCTGGGCGGCTCGGTGCGCCTCGACGTCGCCGGCACCTGGGCCGACGACGACGGCGGCCGACGCAGCGCCGGGCCGGGCGTGGTGCTGACGCCGGACCCTGGCCGCGACGTGGACCTCACCGTGTACTCCGACATCTGGCTGGACCCGCAGGCCGCGCACCGCGTGCTGCAGGCCGTGCACCCGCGCGTCGTGCTCGCCACCGAGGGCAAGCCCTACCAGGGCCCGCCGCGCGGGCTCGCCGACCGCCCCCTGTACCCGGGCGAGCCGCTGGACCCCGAGGTCCGCAAGGCCATCCACGAGCGGGCGGACGACGTCGACATCGACGCCCTGCAGGCGCCGATGGTGCTGGACGCCTACGGGCTGACCAGCGACCTCGGCCTCGACGGGTCGATCACGGTCGAGGTGGTCGGCGACGAGACCCTCCCGCTGCTGGTGCGGGAGCTGCCCTGGGCGGCGTCCGGTGCCGTCTGCTACCACGTGCGCTGGGACGCCCCGGACGTCTACGAGGCCAACCAGGAGTTCCCGCAGGCGGCGCACGTCGTCGCGCGGCGCCGCGCGGCGGACCTCGTCGGGAAGATGGCGGTGGCGATCCACGCCGCGGTCGGCGGCGAGATCGCGGACGAGTCCGACTTCCTCCTCGCGCCCGAGGACCTCTGACCGCCGCTCTGCTTGGTGCTCTCCTTGGCGCTCTGCTTGCCGCTCTCCCTGCCACGCTCCTTGCCGCGCTCCGCTCCCGACGGGCCTGGCCTGCCTGTTTGACACCCCCTGCGGACGCCGCTTAGCGTTCACCTCGGAAAGCGTATTCCGCGAGGTTCATCACAGTGGCGTGAGGAGCAGCATGGTGACGACGACACCGGGGTCGGCGATCGGGCGCACGAGCCGAGCGGTCGAGGAACCCCAGAACGAGGCGCGGCGCGCACGGCCGCTGCCCGCACCCGTGCGCTGGGTGCTGGACCAGTGGCGGCCCATCGCGTTCGTCGTCGCGCTGTTCCTGGTGTGGTGGTTCGTCACGGCGCAGGGTCTCGTCGCGCCGTACGTGCTCCCGTCGCCCGCGGACACCTGGGCGGCCGCGACCGAGAACGTCGACTACCTGCTGCACCACACGTACGTGACGACCTACGAGACCGTCGTCGGCTTCGTGATCGCGGTCGTGGTCGGCGAGCTGGTGGCCGTGCTGATGGCCTACTCGCGCAACACGGAGAAGACGCTCTACCCGATCATCCTCGTGGCCCAGGTCATCCCGAAGATCGCCGTCGCCCCGCTGTTCGTCGTGTGGCTCGGCTTCGGGCTGGCGCCCAAGATCACCGTCGCCGTGCTCATGGCGTTCTTCCCGGTGGTGGTCTCCGGCCTGGCCGGGCTGCGCTCCGTGGACCCCGAGATCCTGCAGCTCACCTCGACGATGGGCGCGAGCCGCGTCAAGACGTTCGCCAAGGTGATGTTCCCGGCCTCGCTGCCGCAGCTGCTCTCCGGCCTCAAGGTGGCCGCGACGCTCGCCGTCACGGGCGCCGTCGTCGGCGAGTTCGTCGGGGGCAACGACGGGCTCGGCTACGTCATCCTGCAGGCCAACGGCAACATCGACACCGCGATGCTCTTCGCCGCCCTGTTCATCATGTCCGCCCTCGGCATCGTCCTCTTCGCCGTCATCCAGGTCGCCGAGCGCTTCCTCATCGGCTGGCACGCGTCGCGGCGCCTCGAGTCGGCCGCGACCACCGTCGCGGCCTGACCGCAGTCTCCGTGCGCCACCCGCGCAACCCGCAGGACCCCCACGTGCAAAGGAGCACCCAGATGTCTCTCCGATCGTCCGTCCGGTCGAAGGCCCTCGTCGCCGCCTCGGCCGTCTCCGCCGCCGCCCTCACGCTCGCCGCCTGCACGCCGTCCACCGACGGCGGCACCGAGGCCGAGGCGCAGGGCGCGGCCGACGCGACCGACGTCACCCTGATGCTCAACTGGTACCCCTACGGCGAGCACGCCCCGTTCTACTACGGGCTCGAGGAGGGCATCTTCGCCGACCACGGGATCAACCTGAAGATCGAGGCCGGGCAGGGCTCCACCAAGACGGCCCAGGCCGTCGGTGCCGACCAGGTCCAGTTCGGGTGGGCCGACACGCCCGCCGTGCTGGCCAACATCGACAAGGGCGTCAAGATCCGCAGCCTGGGCGTCTTCCTCCAGACCACCCCGTCGTCCGTGCAGGTCTACACCGACTCCGGCATCAAGGAGCCCGCAGACCTCGCGGGCAAGACGATCGCCGTCTCGGCGGGCGACGCCCCGACCACGACCTTCCCGCTCTACCTCGAGGCCGCCGGCGTGCCCGAGGACGCGGTGACGCAGCAGAACCTCGACCCCGCGGGCAAGATCTCGGCGATGCTCACGGACAAGGTGGACGGCCTCATCGGGTTCGCGCACGACCAGGGCCCGACGATCGCCGCCAAGAGCGGCAGGGACATCACGTACCTGCGCTACTCGGACGTCGGGCTCAACTTCTACAGCAACGGGCTCATCGCCTCCGAGGGCACCATCGAGTCCGACCCCGACCTCGTGAAGGAGATGGTCGCGGCGACGTCCGAGGCGTTCGCCGCGGCCGCCGAGGACCCGGACGCCGCCGTCGCCTCCATGGAGGGCAAGGACCCGCAGATGCCCGCGGCCGACGTGCTCACCGAGCAGTGGAAGCAGACCATCGACCTGCTGCACACCGACGCCACCGCCGACGAGGCGCCCGGCGTGAACGCGCCCGAGGACTGGGCGGCGACCCTGGACGTGCTGTCCAGCTCCGGCCTCATCGCCGAGGGCACCACGGCCGACGACTACTTCGACGACTCGTTCGCCCCGGCGAACTGAACGGAGGCGTCATGACCACCACGACCACGGGCGGGACCACCACGACCGACACCGTCGTCGACGTCGAGGACGTCTCGGTGACGTTCCGCAGCCGTCGGGTGTCGACACCCGCGCTGGGGTCGGTCGACCTCCGGCTCGCGCGCGGCGAGTTCGTCACGATCGCGGGGCCGTCGGGCTGCGGCAAGTCCACGCTGCTCAAGGTCGTGGCGGGGCTGACCGCCCCGACGACGGGGCAGGTGCGGCTGCGCGGCGAGGTGGTGCGGGGGCCCCGCCAGGACATCGGCTTCGTCTTCCAGCGCGCGGCGCTGCTGGAGTGGCGCGACGTCCGGGCGAACATCCTGCTGCAGGCGGAGATGCGCGGCATGGACGGCGCCACCGCGCGGCGGCGGTGCGACGAGCTGGTCGAGATGACCGGGCTGTCCGGCTTCGAGAAGGCGATGCCGCACGAGCTGTCGGGCGGCATGCAGCAGCGCGTGTCCCTGTGCCGCGCCCTGCTGCACGAGCCGGACGTGCTCCTCATGGACGAGCCGTTCGGCGCGCTCGACGCCCTCACCCGGGAGCGCATGAACGTCGAGCTGCACCGCATCTGGCGCGAGACCGGCATCTCGGTGCTCCTGGTCACCCACTCGGTGGCGGAGGCGGTGTACCTCGCCAACCGCGTCGTCGTCATGGGCCCCCGCCCGGGCACGATCATCGAGGAGCTCACGGTCGACCTGCCGGCCGAGCGCGACTACGGCGAGACGGTGCGCGACGCCGAGTTCGGCCGGGTCTCGGGGCGGGTGCGCGAGCTGCTCGGGTCGCCCGGCGGGGACTGACGACGCGGGCCGCTCCCCGCCCCGCCAGCCCGAGAGGGCGGGG
>NZ_JBHUWC010000140.1:0-11018 GCF_042670225.1 Isoptericola sp. NPDC057191
ACCCGAGGGTGACCGGCCCGCGGGACCTCACTCGGACTTCTCGGCGGCCTGCTCGCCCTCGGCGGCCGGCGTCTCCTCGGCGGCGGGCGCCTCGGTCGCAGCCTCGTCGGCGGCGGGGGCCTCGGTGGTCGTCTCCTCGGCGGCGGGCGCCTCGGTCGCGGCGGCGTCGGCGGCAGGCGCCTCGGCCTGGGCGGCCTCGGCACCGGCCAGGAGCTCGCGCTCCCACTCGGCCAGCGGCTCGGCCTCGGCGGTCTCGGCCGCCTCGCCCTTCTTGCCCGAGTGACGCTGCATGAGGCCGTCGGCCGCGGCGTCCGCGATCACGCGGGTGAGCAGCGTGACGGAGCGGATCGCGTCGTCGTTGCCCGGGATCGCGTAGTCGACCACGTCGGGGTCGCAGTTGGTGTCGAGGATCGCGACGACGGGGATGCCCAGCTTGCGGGCCTCGTTGACGGCGAGGTGCTCCTTGTTGGTGTCCACGACCCAGACCGCCGACGGCGTCTTGGCCATGTCACGGATGCCGCCCAGGGTGCGCGCGAGCTTGTCCTTCTCGCGGCGCAGGACGAGGAGCTCCTTCTTCGTCAGGCCGGAGCCGGCGACGTCGTCGAAGTCGATCTCCTCGAGCTCCTTGAGGCGCTGGAGGCGCTTGTGCACCGTGGTGAAGTTCGTGAGCATGCCGCCCAGCCAGCGGTGGTTCACGTAGGGCATGCCGACGCGGGCGGCCTGCTCGGCCACGGGCTCCTGCGCCTGCTTCTTGGTGCCGACGAAGAGGATGGTGCCGCCGTGGGCGACGGTCTCCTTGACGAACTCGTAGGCGCGGTCGATGTACGACAGCGACTGCTGGAGGTCGACGATGTAGATGCCGTTGCGCTCCGTGAAGATGAACCGCTTCATCTTCGGGTTCCAACGGCGGGTCTGGTGCCCGAAGTGGACACCGCTCTCGAGGAGCTGGCGCATGGTCACGACGGCCATGACACGTCCTTTCGCCGCGTGCGCCGGATCCTCCGGGCTGCACGCGCGTCAGGCGACCGGCCCTGCGTCGTCGGCAGGCTTCCGGTCGCGGTACTCGGTTCGTCGGTGACGGGCATCTGGCCCGGCACCCCTGGCGTCACGCCTGGCCGGCACCGCTCCCGGAGACCCGGGGGCGGACCGCTGCCGACGCGGCCGCACCCTGCGACCGGCGGGCCGGGACGCGGGGCGCGTTCGTGACGCGCGAAGTCGATCTGCCGGTGGCCACCCCGCAGCCGCCCGGACCGCGAGCCGTCGAGGACGGTCCACGAGACACCGGAGAGGTGGGGAGCGAGGCACAAGCCGATCGCGGCAGCCAGTCTACCTGACCTGACGGGGCATCTTGGCGCGCCTCCGAAGGGGCCCCTGGCCGGCACCTCGTGGCGTGGTCCTGGAGGACGCCACGCGGCGGCGGTGGGGCGGGACGCTGCCCCCAGGGCGGCCCCGTCCCCAGGACGTCGACGCGCGGACCGGCAGGCGCCGTGGTGCCACGAGGCTACCCGCATGACCACCACCGCCCGCCGCCCGCCCGCCCGCGCCGCCACGAACCTCGCCGGTCCCGTGCTCGTGCCTGTGCGGGTGCGCGGGCTCGTGCTCAGACCCGCGCTCGTGCTCGGTCTCGTGCTCAGACCCGCGCTTGTGCTCGGCCTCGCGCTCGTGCTCGCGCTCGGGCTGCTCGGCGCGCTGGCGGCCTCCGCATCGTCGCTCGGGCTCGGCGGCTCCGCTCCCGCCGAGCCACCGCCGGCAGGGGCGGACGCACCGTGGGAACGTCCCGTCCCGGGGCCGGTGGCCCACCCGTTCGACCCACCCGCCCAGCGGTGGCTCGCCGGCCACCGCGGCGCCGACCTCGCGGCGAGCGCGGGCGGACAGGTGCGCGCACCGGCCGCCGGGGTGGTCTCGTTCGCCGGCAAGGTCGCCGGCAAGCCGGTCGTCGTGGTGACCCACCCGGGTGGTCTGCGCTCGACGTTCGAGCCGGTGACCGCCGACGTCCGCGTCGGTGCCCGGGTCGGTCCGGGCGCCGTCCTCGGGGTCCTCGCCCCCACCCCAGGCCACTGTGCCCCTGCCTCGTGCCTGCACTGGGGGGTGCGGCGCGGAGAGGTCTACCTCGACCCGCTCGCGTTCCTGGGCGAGCAGGCACCGATCGTCCTGCTCCCGGGTGGGCCGTGACCGGCCGCGGACCGCCGCGGCCCACACCGGCCTCCGCAGCCCGGCCCCCGCACGCCCGGCCCCCGCACGCCCGGCCCCCGCACGCCTGGCCCCCGCACGCCCGGCCCCCGCACGCCCGGCCCCCGCACGCCCGGCCCTCGCACGCCCGGCCTCCGCGCGCCGCGCCGTCCGGCCTTCGCGCCGGCGATCCTCAGGCGCGCGGGAAGGCCTGGACGAACACCTTGCGCAGGCGCTCGTCGTCGACGTGCGTGTAGCGCTGGGTGGTGCCGAGGTCTGCGTGTCCCAGGACCTCCTGGACCGACCGCAGGTCGGAGCCGCCCTGCAGCAGGTGCGTCGCCGCGGAGTGCCGCAGGGCGTGCGGGGCCACGTCCTCGACACCGGCCTGTGCCGCCAGGCGGTGCACGGCGTCGCGCACCTGGCGCTGGCCCCACCGCCCGCCCCGCGCGCCGAGCAGGAGGGCAGCGCCGGATCCTGGCTGCACCAGTGCCGGGCGTCCGCGGGCGAGCCACTCCGACACCGCGCGGGCCGCGGGCACGCCGAACGGCACGACACGCTCCTTGCCGCCCTTGCCGAGCACGCGCACGAGTCGCTCGGTGAGGTCCACGGCCGGCACGTCCACCTGGACGAGCTCGCCCACGCGGATGCCGCTGCCGTAGAGGAGCTCTGCGGCCGCCCACGCGCGCAGCGCCGCCGGGCGCTCCTCCGGCTCGGCGGCGTGCGCGGCCTCGCGGGCGGTGTCGAGCAGGGCCGACGCCGCGGCGGCGCTCAGCACCGTGGGGAGGGTGCGCGGCACCTTGGGGCTGGCGAGCCGGGCGGTCGGGTCGGCGGTGACGAGCCCCGTCCGGTAGGCCCACCGCAAGAAGGTGCGGGCCGCCGCACCTCGCCGGGCGAGGGTGGCCCGCGCCAGACCCCGCTCCGCCTGGGTGGCGAGCCAGCCGCGCAGGACGCCGACGTCCACCCCCGCCAGTCCGTCCACCCCGTGCCGCACCGCGTACCGCAGCAACGACCCGACGTCCGCCCGGTAGGCACGACGCGTGTGCGCGGAGTGCCCCCGCTGGACCTCGAGGTACTCGTCGAAGCGGGCCAGCGCCTCCTCGAGCGGCGCCGGCAGCGGCGGCAGGTCCGGATCGGTGTCCATCCAGGTCAGTGTGCCCCTGGGCGGTCCGAGCGGGGGTGAGGGCGGCGCGCGTGTCGAGGCCCCCGCGACCACCCGGCAGCCGTCACCCTCGCGCCCGCCGCCGTCCGGCAGCCGTCACCCTCGCGCCCGCCGCCGTCCGGCAGCCGTCACCCTCGCGCCCGCCGCCGTCCGGACGTCCGGCGTGGTCCCCGGCTCCACCGACCCCCCTCCTGCGCGGCGAGACCCAGCAGCTCGAGGGCGCCGAGCCCTGCGAGCGTCTCGGACGCGGACAGCCCGGCGGTCCTGGTGAGCGTGTCCAGCGTCGCGGAGGCGCGGGCGGGCAGCGCGTCCCGCACCCGGCGGGCGCGCTCGTCGAGCGCGTCCACCCCGCTCGCTCCTGCGCCCGGTCTCGTGCCTGGCGCGGGGGCCGGGCCGTCGGCTCCCGCATGCCCGTCCGCTCCCGCCGGCCCGTCCGCTCCCGCGGGCCCGTACGGGCCCGCGAGCTCCGCCACCTCGTCGGCGTCGGTCACGCAGACGGCCGCGCCGTCGCGCAGGAGCACGTGGCACCCGGTCGACGTCCCCGACGTCACCGGACCCGGGACGGCACCGAGGGGCCGCAGCAGCCGGGTGGCGTGCCGGGCCGTGGACAGCGCGCCCGACCGCCACGCCGCCTCGACGACGACCGTGGCGCACGACGCCGCGGCGATGATGCGGTTGCGGGCCAGGAACCGCTGGCGGAACGGGGCGGACCCCGGCGGGACCTCGCTCACCACCGCGCCGGCGCCGTCGGCCAGCCGGGTCAGCAGGTCCTGGTTGCCCGGCGGGTAGAGACGGTCGACGCCGCCGGCGAGCACCGCCACGGTGGGCGCCCCGCCCGCGAGCGCGCCCCGATGGGCGGCCGCGTCGATCCCGTACGCACCGCCGGACACCACGGTGAACCCGCGGTCGGCGAGCCCCGCGGCCATGCTCGCCGCCACCTGGTCGCCGTACGCGCTCGACGCGCGCGCCCCGACGACGGCGACCGACCGCGTCGCGAGGGACGCGAGCTCCGGGTCTCCCCGGACCCACAGGGCGAACGGCTCCTCCGGGCCCAGGTCGGCGAGACCGGGTGGCCAGCGCTCGTCCCCGGGGACCAGGAAAGTGCCCTCGAGCCGGTCGAGCACGCGCAGCTCCCGCCGGGGATCCAGCCCGTCCAGGCGGGGCGACCAGCGTGCGACCGACGCCATGAGGCGGTCTGCCGCGACCTCCGACCCGACAGCGTCCAGCGCCGGGCCGCGCACGGCGCGCGCCGGGTCACGGACCGCGTCGAGCACCCACGCGAGGGCCTCCCCCGCTCCCAGGTGCTGCACGAGCGCCCCTGCGACGACGTCGCCCGGCTCCGCGAGCCGGCTCCAGGCCGCCCGGGCGAGGTCCGGGTCGTCGGCGTCGAACGGCAGCACGCCCACCGGGGCGCGCGACGCGCCCGCTCCCCGCGGCGCGTCGGGGACGGGGTCACCCGGGTCAGCCATGGTTCCCCCGGGTCCGCATCGTCACGGCGGCGGACACGTCGTCAGCCGTCGGCGAGGCCCTGCCCGCGAGGTCTGCGACCGTCCACGCGATCCGCAGCACCCGGTCCGCGCCGCGCAGGCTCAGGACGCCGCGGTCGACCATCTGCTCGATCGGGGCGAGGACGCCCGGGGCCCGCGACCGCTCCCGCAACCAGCGGCCCGGCACCTCGGCGTTCGTCGACCACGGCGTGCGGGCCAACCGGTCGCGGGCCACCTCGCGGGCCGCGGCGACGCGCTGCGCCACCAGCGCCGACGTCTCGCCGTCCGTCCCCGCCGTCCGTTCGGCCCGTGTCACCGGCTGGACGTCCACCTGCAGGTCCACGCGGTCGAGGAGCGGTCCCGACAGCCGACCGAAGTAGCGCCGCTTCGCGGTGGGTGTGCAGGCGCAGTCCAGGCCCTTGTTGACCGACGCCATCCCGCACGGGCACGGGTTCGCCGCCAGCACCAGCTGGAAGCGGGCCGGGTAGCGCGCGGCACCGCCGGAGCGGTGCAGCACCAGCTCGCCCTGCTCGAGGGGCTGGCGCAGCGTCTCCAGGACGCGGGACGGGAACTCGGGGGCCTCGTCGAGCAGGAGCACGCCCCGGTGGGCCCGCGACACGGCCCCGGGCCGGGCCAGTCCCGTGCCGCCGCCCACGATGGCCGCGGGCGTCGCGGTGTGGTGCGGGTCCTCGAACGGCGGCCGGGTGAGCAGGCCGTTGCCCGGGTCGAACGTCCCGGCCACCGAGTGCACGGACGTCACCTCCACCGCCTCGGCGGGGGTGAGGTCGGGGAGGATGCCCGGCAGCCGCGCCGCGAGCATCGTCTTGCCGGCGCCAGGCGGCCCCACCAGGAGCAGGTGGTGCCCGCCCGCCGCGGCGATCTCCAGCGCCACGCGCGCCTGCGCCTGGCCGACCACCTCGGCGAGGTCGCCGGAGGACCGGCGTGCCACGGACTGCCGCGCGGGCCGGACGGCGTCCAGCGCGGGCACGTCGGTGAGCTCCCCGCCGTGCAGCAGCACCACCTCGGCCAGCGTCGCGGCCGCGTGCACGCGCGCGCCTGGCACCAGGCGAGCCTCGTCGGCGTCCCCGGCAGCCACCACCACGTCAGGACACCCGGCCTCGACCGCGGCGGCGACCGCCGGCAGCACACCCCGCACCGGCTGGAGGCGTCCGTCCAGCCCGAGCTCGGCCAGGTGCACCACCCGGTGCAGGCCGGCTGCCGGGATCGCGCCGTCGCCGGCGAGGACGGCGACCGCGATCGCCACGTCGAACGACGAGCCGGACTTGCGCAGCGACGCCGGCGAGAGGTTGACCGTGATCTTGCGGTGCGGCCAGCGGATGCCCGTGGAGAGCACCGCGGCGCGCACACGTTCGCGCGACTCCTGCAGCGCGGTGTCCGGGAGCCCGACCAGCGTGAAGCCCGGCACCGACGCGGCCAGCTGCGCCTGCACCTCCACGACGTGCCCGGTGAGCCCTGTCAGCGCCACCGACGCCGTCGTCCCGAGCCCCATCAGAGCACCCCCACCAGGTGCTCGACCTGCGCCGCACCGGACTTGGGGAGCACCACCGCCACGACGTCGACCCGCACCTCGCGGCACCGCACGTGCCGGTGCTCGGCGAGCCACTGCCCGGTCAGCCGCCGCACGCGGGCGAGCTTCGCCGGGCTCACCGCCTCGGCCGGGTGCCCGAACGCCGTGCCCCGCCTGGTCTTCACCTCGATCGCGACCAGCACGTCGCCGTCCCGGGCGACCAGGTCGAGCTCGCCCCTCGTCCCGCGCCAGTTGCGCTCCAGGACCTGGAGACCCTGCGCCTCGACGTGGCGCGCGGCCACCCGTTCTCCGTACTGCCCGACGGCGTCTTTCGCCCGCATCGAACCACCTCCGCGAGCAGCGTCGCGCGGCGGGGCGAGGCCGCGGTGCGCGCGGTGCGAAGCTGTGGACGGCCGGGGGCCTGGGGGCAGCGGTCGTGGCTACGGGCGGCCCGAGGCGTCGTCCATGACAGCGGCTAGAGGGCGAGCTCCGCCTTCGCGAGCTCCTCCACGTTGACGTCCTTGAACGTCACCACGCGCACCGACTTCACGAAGCGCGCGGACCGGTACACGTCCCACACCCAGGCGTCCGCCAGGCGCAGCTCGAAGTAGACCTCGCCGGCGGCGGACCGCACCTGCAGGTCCACCTGGTTCGCGAGGTAGAACCGCCGCTCCGTCTCCACGACGTAGGAGAACAGGCCCACCACGTCGCGGTACTCGCGGTAGAGCGCGAGCTCCATCTCGGTCTCGTAGTTCTCGAGGTCTTCGGCGCTCACGGGGTCATCATCCCACCGGGCAGGGCTGCGTCGAGCGTCACGGCGGGCGCGCCGGGAACCGACGCCGGCGCGCCGTCGTCGGCAAGCGCCCGCAGGTTCCAGGAGCGGCGGTGCTGCGGGGTGGGCCCGTGGCTGCGCAGCGCCTCCAGGTGCGCCGGCGCGGAGTAGCCCTTGTTCTGGTCCCAGGCGAACGCGGGGTACTGCCGGGCGAGGCGCACGAGCAGCCCGTCGCGCTCCACCTTGGCCAGGACGCTCGCCGCCGCGACCGACGAGCACTGCAGGTCGGCCTTGACCAGGGTGCGCACGGCGGGCTCCGGGACGTCGGGGCTCATGGCCGGGTCGAGGTCGGTGGCCTCGAACAGGTCGACGTCGCCGCGGCTCAGCCAGTCGTGGGAGCCGTCGAGGAGCACGACGTCCACGTCGCCGCACGTGCGGCGCACCTGGGCGAGCGCGCGCCGCCCCGCGAGGCGCAGCGCGGCGACGATCCCGTGCGCGTCGATCTCCGCGGGGCCGGCGTGCCCCACGGCCCACGCGACGCCCCAGCGCTGCAGCTGGGGCACCATCGCGACGCGGGCCGCCGGGGTGAGGAGCTTGGAGTCGGTCAGGCCCTGCGGTGCCGTCCGCGTCGCCGCGTCCACCACGACCACGCCCACGCTCACCGGGCCGGCGAGTGCACCGCGACCCACCTCGTCCATGCCCGCCACGAGGCGCGCCCCGCCCGTCAGCAGGGAGCGCTCCTGGCGCAGCGTCGGGCTCTTGCGCTTCGCAGCCCCGTTCTCGGTGCGGCGGCGCGGCGGGGTCGGCCGCCGGAGGGTCTCCCGTTCCGAGGGCGTGCGGACCGGCTGTGCCGCGTCCTGCTCGACGAGCGAGGTCACGGCTCCGGCACCTTCGCGAAGACGTCCCCGGGGTTGCGCAGGAGGGTCGCGTCACCCAGCGGCCAGACCGTGGCGAACGCGGAACCCACGACGTTGTCCATGGGGACGAACCCGCCGCCCGGCTTGCCCGTGTTGTACCGCGAGTCGGCCGAGTTCTGGCGGTTGTCCCCCATGACGAACAGCATGTCGTCGGGCACCGTCGTGTCGAACGGGTCCTGGCTCGGCACCGAGCCCGGCTTGATGTACGACTCCTCGTCGATCGGCTGCCCGTTGACGCTCACGCGACCCTGGTCGTCGCAGCACTTCACGTGGTCGCCCGGTGTGCCGATGACGCGCTTGATCAGGTGGTCCCCGGTCTCCTGGGGCATGAGCCCGACGAAGGTCAGGACGTTCGTCACCGCCTGGCCGACGGGGGTGCGCTCCGGCGGCTCGTACGGCGGCAGCCAGCCACCCGGGTCCCGGAACACCACGATGTCGCCGCGGTGGACGTCGAAGACGGTCGGGACCATGCGGGAGACCATCACCCGGTCCCCGATCTCCAGCGTGTCCTCCATGGACCCGCTGGGGATGAAGAAGGCCTGGACGAGCAGCGTCTTGATCAGCCAGGACAGCACGAGAGCGCTGACGACGATGATCGCCGTCTCGCGCAGCACCCCGAGGCCACGGCTCGGCGCGGGCCCCGCGGCCGTCGCCGTCCCGCCGCCGGCGCCGACCACGGCGTCGAAGCCGACACCCTCGTCGCCGGAGCCCGAAGGGGCGGGGTCGTGGGATCGGGGCTCACGCGCACTGGGCCGGTCGGTCACGGGATCGGAGTCTGCCACGACCTCACTCTTTCACCCGCCACCGTCCAGGGCGAAACTGCCGCCATGGGCGGCCCGCGGGCCCGTGGGAGACGCGGGGAGCACGACGGACGGGCGGCCCTGCCGTAGCAGGACCGCCCGTCCGGGGGTGCGCGTCAGCGCGTCACGAGGCGGGGCGTCGCGCCCCGGTGCCTCACTTCGACGCGGGCGTCTCGCGCTTCTCGCGGATCTTCGCCTTCTTGCCGCGCAGGTTGCGCAGGTAGTAGAGCTTGGCGCGACGCACGACACCACGCGACACGACGTCGATCGAGTCGATGGTCGGGGCGTGCAGGGGGAACGTGCGCTCCACACCGACACCGAAGCTGATCTTCCGGACGGTGAAGGTCTCACGGACGCCGCCGCCCTGGCGCGCGATGACGATGCCCTGGAACGCCTGGACGCGCGAGCGGTTGCCCTCGACGACCTTGACGTTGACCTTGACGGTGTCGCCGGCGCGGAAGTCCGGGACGTCGGAGCGCAGCGAGGCTGCGTCGACGGAGTCGAGCGTGTGCATGGTTGTCTCCCCGCTCTGCCACAGGTCAGGAGCAAGATCGTGGCACGCCCGGGGGCGTGCCTTGTCTGACGGTTCGGTGGGTGCGTCGGCTCCTCGACCGGACGGCTGACCAGCAGCTCGTCATGACCTCCCCTGTGGCAGAGGCCGGGTCGGCGAACACACCGGCGACCTATTCTGCCACAGGTCCTGGCGGGGCCTCGCCCGTGGGCTGGAGGCGTCCGTCGTGCAGGGCCCAGCCGAGGCCGGCGAGCATCGCCAGGTCGGCCTTGTCGAGTGCGCCGGGGTCCAGCGCGGCGATCATGTCCGGACGGCGCGCGGCGGTCCGCTCCAGCGCCCGGTCGCGGCGCCAGCGCTCGATCCGCGCGTGGTGGCCGGACAGGAGGACCTCGGGCACGTCCAGCCCCTCCCACGCGGGGGGCTTGGTGTACACCGGGTACTCGAGCAGGCCCGCGGCCCCGTGCGACTCCTCGACCAGCGAGTGCGGGTTGCCGACGACCCCGGGCAGCAGCCGCCCGAACGCCTCGATCATGACGAGTGCGGCGACCTCCCCGCCGTTGAGCACGTAGTCCCCGATGGACAGCTCGCTCACGCGGTGGCCTGCCGCGCGCGCCCGCTCGGCGACCCGGGCGTCGATGCCCTCGTAGCGGCCGCACGCGAGGACGACGTGCTCCTCGAGCGCGAGCGCCTCCGCGTGCCGTTGCGTGAACACGTCGCCCGACGGCGTCGGCACCACCAGGTGGCCCCCGCCGCCTGCGGGGAGCACGTCGTCGAGCGCACGGCCCCACACGTCCGGCCGCATGACCATGCCCGCTCCCCCGCCGAACGGGGTGTCGTCCACCGTGCGGTGCCGGTCGGTGGCCCAGTCCCGCAGGTCGTGCACGCGCAGGTCCAGCAGGCCGGCCCGTCGGGCCTTGCCCACGAGCGACAGGTCCAGCGCGGCGAGGTAGTCCGGGAAGATCGACACGACGTCGACGCGCACGTCAGACCTCGTCCGTGCTCTCGGCGGCCTCGTCGGCGCCAGCCTGGTCGGGGCGGTCGACGACGGCGGCGTCCGCGTCGCGGGCGAGCAGGCCGCCCGGCGGGGTCAGGACGACCCGCCCGCCGGCGACGTCGACCGTCGGCACGATCGCACGCACGAAGGGGACGAGGGTGCGCTCACCGGCGGGCTCGCGCACCACCAGGGCGTCGTGCGCCGGCAAGTGCTCCAGCCCGACGACCTCACCCACGACCGTCCCGTCCTCGAGCTCGGCCCGCAGGCCCTGGAGCTCGTGCGGGTACCAGGCGTCCTCCTCGTCCGAGGCGTCGGCCTCGACGACGAGCTCCACGCCGCGCAGCGCCTCGGCCGCGGTACGGTCCCCGACCTCGGCGAACGAGACCAGCCAGCGTCCCTGGTGCTCTCGCGCGGCCGTGACCGTGAGCGGACCGGCCGACGACGGGTCGGTCTCCAGGGTGAGGCCGACCGCAAGCCGGTCCTCGGGGTTGTCGGTGCGCAGGTCGAGGGCGACCTCGCCCCGGAGCCCGTGCGCGCGCCCGACGCGCGCCACCACCAGCTGCATGACCACTCCTGTCTCGTACTCGTTTCGCCGGCCGGCTCGGCACGACGTGGACCGCCTCGCGGTCCCAGCATGCCCCGCGACAGACGACGAGGCCCGGCCCCACCGGCGTGCGGTGG
>NZ_JBHUWC010000141.1:0-11010 GCF_042670225.1 Isoptericola sp. NPDC057191
GCCGCACGCAGGGGGTGCGGCGGCCCTCGTCGCGCCCGGGATGGTTCGTCCGGGCTGCGATCTCCCACCAGCCGTGATAGTCGTCACTCAGGGGGGTCGACGACCCGTGGTCGGAGGCAGGGGGAACCATGACCGTGGAGACGTCCGAGTCGGCGAGGGTGCTGGCGCTCGAGCGCCTCGGGGTGCTGGACACGGACCCGGAGGAACGCTTCGACCGCGTGACGCGCCTGACCCAGCGTCTGTTCGGGGTGCCGATGGCGAGCGTCACGATGGTCGACACCGACCGGCAGTGGCGCAAGTCGTTCGTCGGCCTGGACGGCCCCGTCGCCCAGCGGGAAGGGGCGTTCTGCGACGTGACGATCCGCGCGTCGCGGACCCTCGTGGTCGAGGACGCCGCCGCAGACCCCCAGTTCGCGGACAACCCGTTCGTGCAGGGCGACCCGCACCTGCGGTTCTACGCCGGGCACCCGCTCGAGGCCCCGGGTGGCGAGCGGGTCGGGACGCTGTGCGTGCTCGACGTCGTCCCGCACGAGTTCACCGACGCCGACCGCGGCGTCCTGCGCGACCTCGCGCTCTGGGTGCAGGGCGAGCTGCAGCGGGACGCGGAGCTCGACCGCGCCGGGGAGGTCCAGCGCGGGCTGCTGCCGCGCCTGCCCCCGGACCTCGACGGGTACCGGGTCGCGGCGCGCTGCCTCCCGGCGCGCGGTGTCGGCGGCGACTTCTACGACTGGTCCGCCGTGCCCGGCGGGACGGCGTTCGTGCTCGCCGACGTCATGGGCAAGGGGATGGCTGCGGCGATCGTCGCCGCGTCGGCCCGGGCGGCGCTGCGGACCGGCGTCCGGGACCCCGACCTCCCGCGTGGCGTGGCCGAGGCGGACGAGGCCCTGACGGCCGACCTCGAGGGCACCAGCACGTTCGTCACCGCCTGGTGCGGCGTGCTCGACCCGCCGACCGGGGCGCTGACGTCGGTCGACGCCGGGCACGGCATCGTGACCCTGCTGCACGCCGACGGCCGCCGCGAGCGCCTCGCCGGGGACGGCCTGCCCCTGGGCGTGCTGCCCGAGATGACGCGCGGCGTCCGCACCGCCACCCTCGGGCGCGGTGACCGGCTCGTCGTCGCGAGCGACGGGCTCGTCGACCTCCTCGCGTCGCTGGGGCTGCCCGGCGGCGACCCGACGGCGCTCACCCCGGACGAACGACCGCCCGGGCCGCACGGCGCCGAGCTGCAGCAGCTGGCGCGCGACGTCGTGCAGGCGCCCGACGCGCAGGCCACGCTCGACGCCTTCCTCGCCGTGGCCGCGGGACGGTACCTGCCGGACGACCTCACCGTGCTCGTCGTGGAGCGTGCCGCGTGACGGGCAGGCTGCTCGCGATCCGCGTGCTCGTGCTCCTGACGCTGCTGGCGGGCACGACGTACGTCGGCTGGCGCTGGCTGGACTCCGTCGCGTGGAACGCCTGGTGGATCGCCGTCCCGCTGGTCCTCGCCGAGACGTACAGCCTCGTCGAGACCGTGCTCTTCGGCGTCACGGTGTGGCGGCTGCGGGAGCGCGGCGCTCCCCCGCCCGCGCCAGAGGGCCTCACGGTGGACGTCTTCGTGACGACCTACGACGAGCCCCTCGACCTGGTGATGGCCACCGCGGTCGCGGCTCGGGACATCCGGTACCCGCACCGCACGTGGGTGCTCGACGACGGCGCGCGCCCTGAGCTGCGCGCCGCGGCCGACGCGGCCGGCGTCGGGTACGTCGCCCGGTCGGCGGCGTGGGAGGGCAAGCCGCGCCACGCCAAGGCCGGCAACCTCAACAACGCGCTGTTCCAGACGAGCGGCGAGCTGGTGCTCGTCCTCGACGCCGACCAGGTGCCCGACCCGTCGATCCTGGACCGCACCGTGGGCTACTTCGCCGCAGACGACCGGGTGGCGCTCGTCCAGACGCCGCAGTACTTCGTCAACGTCCCCGACGTCGACCCGCTGGGCAGCCAGGCGCCTCTGTTCTACGGTCCGATCCAGCAGGGCAAGGACGGCTGGAACGCCGCGTTCTTCTGCGGGTCCAACGCCGTGCTGCGCCGCGAGGCCCTCATGCAGCTCGGCATCGTCGGCTACGTCCGCGAGGTGAGCGCCGGCGTGCGGCGCGCGGTCCGTACCGCTGACAGCCTGCTGGCTCGTGCCGCCCGCTCCCCCGATGCGCAGGACCCGGCGCTCCAGTCGGCGCTGGCCGACCTGCGCGAGGCCGCCGCCGAGGCCCGGCGCGGGCTCGGGGGCGACGTCCCCGTGGCGGACGTGACCTTCCGCTTCCAGCGGCGGGTGGACGCGGCGTCGCGCACCGTCGTGGCCGGTCAGCTCCACACGCTGCAGGCCGAGCTGGCCCAGCTGGAGCCGGAGCTCGGTGACGGCGGCCCGGTCGAGGTGGACGAGGAAATCGGCGAGCTCGTCGTGGACGAGGAGGCGCTCGACCGGCTCGCACGCCGCGACCTGTCCCCCGTGGTGGCGATCGAGGCGGTGCGCCGGCTGGCGGAGGCCGTCGACGTCGGGCGTCACGACCAGGCGCAGCCGGTGATGCCGCTCGCGACCATCTCCGTGACGGAGGACATGGCCACGGCGATGCGCCTGCACGCCCTGGGGTGGCGGTCGGTCTACCACCACGAGGTGCTGGCGCACGGCCTCGCGCCGGAGGACATGGCGACGATGCTCACGCAGCGCCTGCGCTGGGCGCAGGGCACGGTCCAGGTGATGCTGCGCGAGAACCCGCTGACCGTCCGTGGCCTGCGTCTCGGTCAGCGGCTCATGTACCTCGCGACGATGTGGAGCTACCTGTCGGGCTTCGCGGCCGTGGTCTACCTGGCGGCGCCCGTCGTGTTCCTGTGCTTCGGCGTGCTGCCCGTGCAGGCGTTCGGCACGGAGTTCTTCGCGCGGTTCCTGCCGTACTTCGTGCTCAACCAGGTGCTGTTCGTGGTGGTCGCGCACGGTGTGCGCACCTGGCGCGGGCAGCAGTACTCGCTCGCGCTGTTCCCGGTCTGGGTCCGAGCGTGCTGGACGGCGTTCGCGAACGTCGTGCTGCACCGGCCGCTGGGCTTCGCCGTCACGCCCAAGGCGCGCGTCGCGGGCCGCCACCGGCCCGCCTGGCGCACCATCCGGGTCCAGCTCGTCGCCGCGGCCGTGCTCGTGGTCGCCGCCGCCGTCGGCGTGGTGCGGCTCGTCGCGTTCGGCGCCGAACCGGGTGCCACGCTCGTCACCCTCGTGTGGGTGGGCTACGACCTCGCGGCACTGAGCGTGCTGCTGCCCGCCGCCCGTTACGCAGGCCAGCCCGACGAGCCCGCACCGGGCCTCGCGGGCACGATGGGGACACCCGTCAGGACGGAGGAACCGTGAAGCTGGACGTCACCCCGCAGGACCGGTCGGGGGCCGTGCTTACCCCCGTGGGCCGGCTGACCCTCACCACCGCGCACGAGCTGCGCGACGCGGTCGACGACCTCGTCGGCTCCGGGCGCACCCGCCTCGTCGTGGACCTCAGCCAGGTCGAGCTCATCGACTCGTCCGGCGTCGGCGCCCTCGTCGGCGGCTTGCGGACGGCGCGCTCGGGGGGCGGCGACCTCCGCCTGGCGAGCGCCTCCCCGCAGGTCACGACGGTCCTGCGGCTCACCAACCTCGACCGCCTGCTGCGGGTGCACGACGACGCGGCCACGGCGTTCGCGGACGACTGACGACGAGCGCCATGGACTCCGGGCACGTGGCCCGCACCGCGTCGGCGCGCCAGTGGTTCGCAACGCTGCCGGACGCGTTCGCCGCGCTGTGGGCGCAGGTCCCCGCCACCTCGTTCGACGACCGGACGGCGGTGGAGCTGGCCGTCACGGAGATCGCCGGGAACGTGCTGCGGCACACGGCCGACCCGGACACCGTGACGGTCCGCGCCGAGCTCACCGCGGACGCCCGTGAGGTGCGCGTGGTGCTGGAGGACACCGCTCCCGGCGTGCCGCTCGACCTCGACCGGCCGATGCCCGGACCGGACGCCGAGTCCGGCCGAGGCCTCGCCATCGTCCGCGCGTGCGTCGACGTCGTCGAGCACCACGCGGGACCCGCAGGATCCCGGTGGGTCCTGTCCCGCCGCCCGGGCGGCCCGCCTGCCACGACCTGAGGGCTGGGCGACGAGCCCCGCTACCGCCGGCGGCCCGGAAGGACGGGCAACCCGAACTTCTCCGCGACCGCCCTGAACGCCGGGGTGTCGACGTTGGTCGAGCCCAGAAGCCGCGGATCGTTGCGGCCGGGTGCCAACCCGTCGTCGGCGCGACGGTCGAAGAACGCGCAACAGCGACCTACCAGGGACTTGGACCGGTAGAGGATGCCGAGCGGCTCGTCGCCACCGTGGAGAGCCAGCCTCGCGATGTACGTCGAGACCACCGTGGTGACCGCGCGGTCCTCCCCCTCAAGGTGCCCGCTGGTCAGCACTCCGTCGATGTCGATCCCGAAGGCCGGCAGATGGCCGGCGAGCGCCCTGTTCAGGACCGCGAGGGTGTCCGGATGGTCGATCTGCACCCACCAGCCGTCGGCGGGCAGCTGGACCTCGTAGATCGAACGTTGCCATTGCCAGTCACCGCTGATCGCCCAGGGGCGGTCGAGGTCGTTGTCCTCGGCTTCCGCGATGATCCGCTCCGCCCACTGGTCGGGGGTCGTCCCGATGCTCAGGGCCAACGGTGCAAGTTTCGCGAGCTCTCGCCGAAACGCGGTCAGCACCTCCGCGAACGCTGTCTCTGGGGTGTCAGCGAAATAGACCGTGTGCCCGTCGCGGTCGAACCTGCCCCGGCGCTCGACGGCGCCCGGCGGCAACGGGCCGACGAGCTCGTTCCGGTAGCCCTGCAGCGGGCTGCGTTCACCTCGGTCGAGTGCGACCCGGTACGCCGTGCGGATGGCCGACGCGGGAACGACGTGCAGACCGGTGCGGACGCACGTCGTCCCGGCGTCGTCGCTGGCCAGCATCACGCCGCGTGCACGTCTTCGACGAAGGCGACCGCCGCGCCGAGCACGTCGGCGGCCTTCTCGTCGACGATGTACTGCAGCGGCAGGTTCTCGCCGAGGAGCGGGTTGGCCCCCACCAGCCAGGCGAGCGCGACATTGCGGCCTTGCGCGCTGTTGATGGTCCACCAGACCTGAAAGCCCAGGCGCAGGCGACGCTGCGCGTCGGGCCGCGGTGTCGGGCCGTCCGGCTTGGCCCACTTGCTGGGCAGGGTGCGGTCCTTGACGCCTGCGATGGTCTGCACGATCGTCGGGCCGACGTTCTGGTTCAGCGTTCGCACGAGATCATGGATGTCCTCTTGCGTCGCCGCTGCGTGAGCCCTGGCCCGGATGCTCGTCCCCATGCCCACCACCGTAACAGTTTCGGCTTCGACCTCGTATGGAATGCCACGCGAATGCCACACGAGTACCGGGAGGGCGCTCGTCCCTGAGCGCTTTGCTCCGCATGCTCAACAGAGGGCCGGACCGAGAACGAGCAGCGCTGTCCGGACTCCCGGCTCAGGCGCCGAGCACGACGACCGGGTCGGTCGTGGGCTGCTCGGAGCCGCCGTCCGGCTCGACCGTCACCGCGACGCCGACGCCGGGGACGTCCTGCACGAGGTGCTCGACGGAGCCGTCCGCCGCCTGCAGCACCCCGGCGGACGTCACGCCGCCCTCCGCGCCCACGACCCACAGCTGGTAGTCGTGGCCGTCCCCCGGGCCCGGCAGGCCGCTCGCGGAGAACAGGTAGTCGTCGCCCGCGACGAGCACCGAGGCCTCGCCGCCACCGGTGACCGCACCGCTCACGAGGCGTGCCGACGGGTCGGCCATCATCTGGGCGACGGCGTCGACACGGTCCTGCAGGCGCGCCTGCTCCTGGGTGGCACGCACCGCCACGGTCGTGGGCACGGCGACCGCCACGACGGCCGCCGCGGCGACCGCCACCAGGCCCCAGCGCCGTCGCGACCGGCGGTCCGCCGTCGAACCCGCCGTCGTGCCCGCCGTCGAACCCGCCGCCGCGGGGCGCCCCACGGAGCGACCGCCGGCCTGCGGGGTCACCGCGACGCGGGCGAGCACGGCGTCGCGCATGGCTGCGGGCGGGGCGGCGTCGACCGTGAACGACGCGACGACGTCGCGGTACTCGTCGAGGGCGCGCCGGGCCTCCGGGTCGGACTCGAGCAGGCGCTCGACCGTCCGCCGCTCGAGGTCGTCGACGGCGTCGAGCGCGTAGGCGGGCAGCAGGTCCCAGGCTTCCTGGTCGGCCTCAGCCACGGGACACCCCCAAGCAGTCGCGCAGGCGGCCGAGACCGTCGCGGATCCGGCTCTTGACGGTGGGGAGCGCGGCGCCGAGCCGGTCGGCCACCTCGCGGTACGTGCGGCCGCCGTAGTAGGCCTCGACGACGGCCTCCCGCTGCGTCGCAGTGAGCGAGTCGAGGCACTGGCGCACGGCCGCGCCCTCCAGGCTCCGCTCCACGTCTTCGGCCACGACGTCACGAGGCCGTTCGGCGAGGGTCGAGTCGAGGTCGCGCTGGTCCCGGTCGCGCCGCGACTGCTCGGCCCGGACCCGGTCCACGGCCCGGCGTCGGGCGAGCGTCGCCACCCAGGTGCGTGCCGAGGCTCGCGCCGGGTCGTAGCGGACTGCGGTCTGCCACACCTCCACCATCACCTCCTGGGCCACCTCGGCGGCGTGGTCCGGGTCGCGGAGCACGCCGATCGCCGTCCCGTACGCCACCGGGGCGAGCGCGTCGTAGACAGGCCCGAACGCCTCGGGGTCGCCGGTCGAGCACGCGACCAGCGCGTCGTCGACAGGCCCGCGGGAGGTCGTGGGTGGCGGCACCCGCACAGTCTGCCCCACCGCACGTCCCGCCGGACGCGAAGGCGCGGCCGCGGCACGGTCCAGGACCGGCCAGGATGTCGCCGCCACCACCACCGGGCTCACCGGGTTCCTCGTCTCTCGTCCCCGGACGGTCCGGGGACGAGAGTGGTTCGGTGCCGACCGGCGGACGGATGGGTCGCCGCCCGCGAGAGCCCGGGCTCAGGCCTCCCGGCGGGTCCGCACGGCGGCCGCGAGGGTGCCGAGCAGGTCCGCGGTCGTGTCCCAGTCCAGGCAGGAGTCCGTGACGGACTGCCCGTAGACGAGGCCCTCGAGCGGGCCCGGCTTCTGCGCGCCGGCGACGAGGAAGCTCTCCATCATCAGGCCCGTGACGTCACGGTCGCCCTCGGCGAGGCGTGCAGCGAGCTCGCGCACGACCTCCGCCTGGCGCACGTGGTCCTTGCCGGAGTTGCCGTGCGACGCGTCGACCACGACACCGGCCTCCACCGCGCCACCGAGACCGGACGTGCGCGCCACCGCGAGCGCCTCCGCCACGTCCTTCGCGGAGTAGTTCGGGCCGCCGCGCCCGCCGCGCAGGATGACGTGGCAGTCCGGGTTGCCCGTGGTCTCGACCGCGGCCGCGCGCCCCTCGGCGTCCGCCCCGAAGAAGGTGTGCTCGCTCGCCGCGGTGATGCAGCCGTCGACGGCGATCTGCACGTCGCCGTCCGTCGCGTTCTTGAAGCCGACGGGCATCGACAGGCCCGACGCGAGCTGGCGGTGCACCTGCGACTCCGCGTTGCGCGCGCCGATCGCACCCCACGTCACCGCGTCCGCGATGTACTGCGGGCTGGTGGGCTCCAGGAACTCGCACGCGGCGGGCACGCCCGCGTCGAGCACGCCCAGCAGCACCTCGCGCGCCAGGCGCAGGCCGTGGTGCACGTCGTGGGAGCCGTCCAGGTGCGGGTCGTTGATCAGGCCCTTCCACCCCACCGTGGTGCGCGGCTTCTCGAAGTACACGCGCATGACGACGACCAGGTCGTCGGACAGCTCGCGCGCCACCGGCGCCAGCCGGCGGGCGTAGTCGAGCGCGGCCGCGGGGTCGTGCACCGAGCACGGGCCGACGATGACGAGCAGGCGGTCGTCCTCCCCGCGCAGCACGTCCCGCACCTCACGGCGCGACGTGGTCACGAGGTCGCTGCGCGGGGTGCCGAGCGGCAGCTCCGCCCGCATGACGCCGGGGGCGGGCAGCGGGTCGAGCGCGCGGACCCGCAGGTCGGAGGTCTCTGCCATCAGGTCAGTATGCGGCCGGGCGGGATCGGACGGCGCGGTACGGGCGGTGGCGGGGGCGGTGGTGCTCATCACGGGCTCCTGGAGGGGTCGGCGGCGGGGCGGTCGGGGTGGAGGCTCGGCGTCGTCGTCGCGGCGATCTCGAACCGTGGTCCATGCCCGACCGGAGCGGCCCGTCTGACGACGAAGGGCCCGGACGCGTCATGCGTCCCAGGCCCTGTGCTGGCTCCGGAGGAAGTGGTGTCGGTCAGGCGCTAACCCGCCGCACCGTGTACTTCGCACACGGAGCCGGCGTAAAGCGCCAATACCAACGGGGGTTCACGCCGACGACGGTACGACGTCGCCGGGCGTCCGTCCAACCCGTTCCAGCATGCGGTCGTCACCATGAAAGAAGCGAAATTCGCAACCCGACACGCCAGCGTTCGTCGCGCGGGTGAAACCTGATTCTGGTTACGTGTGCAACGCCACAGTAGGCCCGGGCACGGTGCCCGGGCTCGACGGTGCCCGGCCATGGCGGCCGAGCCTCTCCGACACCCCTGGAGGAACAACTGTGAGAGCACGAATCATCAGCGCGTTCGGCGCGGCGGGAGCCCTGCTCACCGCCGCTGTCGTCGCGCCCGGCCTCGCCACCGCGGCGCCCGCGGCCGACGCCCCACCGTCCGACCCGGCGGCGCACGTCAAGGAGGACAGCCGCCCGGACCCCCTCGCGGAGAAGCGCACGGCGCTCAAGCAGGAGGCCGTCGACCGCGTCGCCACCGGCAAGGCCACCGTCCAGACGCGGGGCAAGGGTGCCCACACGTCGCAGTCGGTCAAGGTCGGCAAGAACCAGTGGGTCGAGTACCAGACCGAGCAGACGGCACAGCTGCTGACCTTCCTCGTGGACTTCGGCGACAAGGCAGACCCGCGCTACCCCGACGCGACGGCCGGACCGAAGCACAACGAGATCCCCGAGCCCACCCGCAGCGACAACTCCACCTACTGGGAGTCGAACTTCTCCCAGGAGCACTACAAGGAGATGTTCTTCACCGGGCTGGAGGACCAGAACGGCGAGTCCTTCGCGGACGTGTACGACGAGATGTCGTCCGGCCGGTTCGACCTCCAGGGTGACGTCTCCGACTGGGTGACGGTCCCCTACACCTCGGCCAGCTACGGCTCCAACCAGAAGGACCCGGAGACCGGCGAAGACCTCGGCGAGTCCAACAAGGACATGACGCGGTTCGTGCAGGACAGCGCCGACGCGTGGTACGCGGACCAGCTCGCCCAGGGCAAGACCAAGGCCGAGATCGACGCGTACCTGCAGTCCTTCGACGTGTGGGACCGGTACGACATCGACGGTGACGGGATCTTCGACGAGCCCGACGGCTACATCGACCACTTCCAGGCCATCCACGCCGGCGAGGGCGAGGAGGCGGGGGCCCCGGAGTCGGCCATCTGGTCGCACCGCTGGGCGGTCAACCCGCTGGGCACGAACGGCCCCGCCGCGTTCCCGAAGGTGGGCGGCATCAAGATCGGCGACTCGGACGTCTGGATCCGCGACTACACGACGGAGCCGGAGAACGGCGGCCTCGGCGTCTTCGCGCACGAGTTCGGTCACGACCTGGGCCTGCCGGACTACTACGACACCCAGGGCGGCGACAACGGCACCGCCTTCTGGAACCTCATGAGCTCGGGCTCCTGGATGAGCCACGGCAACGGCAGCATCGGGACCACCCCGGACCACATGGGCGCCACCGAGAAGATGTTCCTCGGCTGGCTCGACTACGCGACCGTCGACCAGGGCGAGCGCGCCACCGTGAAGCTCGGCCCGTCGTTCCACGCGACGACGAAGCCGCAGGCCGTGGTGGTGAACCTGCCGGACGGCACCAAGGAGGTCGACCTGGGCGTGAAGCCGTACGACGGCCAGTTCGCCTACTCGGGCACGGGCAGCAACGCGAACAACACGCTGACCTCGCCGTCCTTCACAGTGCCGGCCGGCGCGTCGCTCACCGCGAAGGTGCAGTACGCGATCGAGGAGGGCTACGACCACGCCTTCGCCGAGGTCTCGACCGACGGCGGCGGCACCTGGACGACGCTGCCGACGAACCTGTCCGACGAGGACGCGAACGGCGGCATCTCCGGCGACTCCGGCAAGGCGTGGGTCGACCTCACCGCCGACCTCGGTGCGTACGCCGGGCAGAACGCGCAGGTCCGGTTCCGCTACCAGAGCGACGGCGGCCTGAACCTCCTGGGCTTCCTCGTCGACGACGTCGCCGTGGGCACCGCCCTGACCGAGGACTTCAGCGACGGGCTCGCGGGCTGGACGAACGACGGGTTCAGCGTGATCAAGGCGAACGGCACGTACGACGTCGACTTCACGCACTACTACGTCGCGGAGAACCGGCAGTACGCCGGCTACGACACGACCCTGAAGCAGGGGCCGTACAACTTCGGCTGGACCCTCACCAAGCCGAACACCGTGGAGCACTTCCCGTACCAGGACGGCCTGCTCGTCTGGTACGTCAACAGCTTCTACGGCGACAACAACACGTCGCAGCACCCGGGCGGCGGGCAGGCCCTGCCGGTCGACGCGAACGCGCAGGCGCTGCGGTGGTCGGACGGCACGGTCGCCCGCAACCGCATCCAGGCGTTCGACGCGACGTTCGGCCTCGACAAGACGGACGCCTTCACGCTGCACCGGGAGACGGCGGCCGGCATGACCACGCTGCGTACGTGGTCGAACAAGCAGGACAACGTCTTCGACGACTCGGACCCGAACGCCTACTACGACACCGCGAACCCGTGGAACTCGGTCGTCGTCGGGGGCACCGGGACCAAGATCAAGGTCAAGGACGTGAACGGGAAGAACGGCGTGATGACGGTGGACGTCACCACGCCCCGCTCCCACAAGTGAGACCTGTCAGAGCCAGGTGAGGGCATACCCGCACCTGGC
>NZ_JBHUWC010000142.1:0-10981 GCF_042670225.1 Isoptericola sp. NPDC057191
AGGGCGGGGAGCGGCCCGGGTCACACGCACGTGTCAGCTCGTTCGCACCGGGACCATCGCTTGTTGCCGGTAAGGTAAAGGGCATCGCCCCGCCCCTCGACCGGACGGAGTGCTGTGCTCCCAGTGCTGCTCTTCACCTTCCTGCTGGCCCTCGCGGCGCCGGCTCTGGTGGCATGGCTGGGCAGACGGGCGTTCTGGGTGCTGGCCCTCGGGCCGGCCTCGGCGGCGGCCTACGCGCTCGCGATGACCCCCCGGGTCACGGCGGGAGACTTCCCGACCACCCAGGTGCCGTGGGTCCCCGGCCTCAACCTCTCGATCACCCTGCAGTTCGACACGCTGGCGTGGTTCATGCTGCTCGTGGTCGGCGGCGTCGGCGCCCTCGTCCTCCTGTACTGCTCGGCCTACTTCGCGCGCGACGCCCTCGGGCTGGGGCGGTTCGCGGCCGTCCTGACGGCCTTCGCCGCCGCGATGGTCGGCCTGGTCGTCGCAGACGACCTGCTGCTCCTGTTCGTGTTCTGGGAGCTCACCACCGTCTTCTCCTACCTGCTGATCGGCCACTACGCCGACCGCAAGGCCTCCCGCCGCGCAGCGATGCAGGCCATCGTCGTCACGACGGCGGGCGGGCTCGCGATGCTCGTGGGGCTCATCATCCTCGGCGTCGCCGGCGACACCTGGCGCGTGTCGGAGCTCGTCGCGGACCCGCCGTCGGGCACCGCCGTCACCTGGGCGGCGGTCTGCCTGCTGGCGGGCGCGGCGACCAAGTCCGCGCTCATCCCCTTCCACTTCTGGCTCCCTGCGGCCATGGCCGCCCCGACGCCGGTGTCCGCCTACCTGCACGCCGCGGCCATGGTGAAGGCCGGCGTCTACCTGGTGGCCCGCTTCGCCCCGGCGTTCGCCGACCTGCCCGTGTGGCGGTGGCTGGTCCTGGTCCTGGGCGGCGGCACCCTCCTGCTGGGCGGCTACCAGGCGCTGCGCCAGCACGACCTCAAGCTGGTCCTCGCGTTCGGCACCGTCTCCCAGCTCGGCCTGATCATCCTGCTGCTCGGGCTCGGCTCGAAGGCGCTCGCGCTCGCCGGCCTGGCCATGCTCGGCGCGCACGCCATGTTCAAGGCGGCGCTGTTCCTCGTCGTCGGGGCGGTCGACGTCGCCACCGGCACGCGTGACCTGCGCAAGCTCTCCGGCCTGTGGCGGACGATGCCGTTCACCGCGACGGCCGGCGTGCTCGCGACCGCGTCGATGATCGGGTTCCCGCCGTTCGCCGGGTACGTCGCCAAGGAGGCCGCGCTCGAGGGCCTGTGGCACGACGTCACGCACGGCGCCGGGACCGTCGAGGCGGTCGCGCTGGTCGCGCTCGTGGTGGGGTCCGCCCTCACGGTGGCGTACGGCCTGCGGTTCGTGTGGGGCGCGTTCGGCACGAAGCGGCGCCCGGGGGCGGAGGCCGTGCGCGGGGAGGCGACGACGCGCGACGCCGCGGCGGAGCCCGCGTCGGCGACGCCCGTGCGGCGGCAGCCGTGGCTGCTCGTCACCCCGCCCCTGGTGCTCGCGGCCCTCGGCCTCGCCGTCGGGCTCGTGCCGGCCGTCGGGGAGCGGCTGCTCGCCCCGTACGCGGACCTCTACCCGACGGGCGACGCGGGCCACCTGACGCTGTGGGGCGGGTTCACGCCCGTGCTCGCGCTGACCGTGCTCGTGCTCCTCGCCGGCTTCGTGCTCTTCTGGCAGCGGTCCCGGGTGGAGCGGGCCCAGGACTTCTTCTGGTCGCCGCGCAGCGCCGAGGTCACCTACCGGCGCACCATGCGCCGCCTGGACGACCTGGCCGCCGACGTCACCGCCGCCACGCAGCGCGGTTCCCTGCCGGTCTACCTCGGCATGATCCTCGTGGTGCTCGCCGTCGCCCCCGGCGCGGTGATCGCCACCGGTCTGGTCGGCGGCACGCCGGGCCTGCAGGTCGTGGCGTGGGACCGTCCGGCCGACGCCGCCGTCGTCGCGATCATCGCGATCTCCTGCGTGCTCGCCGCCCGCGCGCGCCGCCGCCTCAAGGCCGTGGTGCTCGTGGGCGTCGCGGGGTACGCCAACGCGACGCTGTTCATGCTGCACGGCGCCCCCGACCTCGCCCTCACGCAGGTGCTCTGCGAGACGATCACGCTGGTCGTGATGGTGCTGGTGCTGCGACGCATGCCGCCGTACTTCACCGACCGGCCGCTCGCCGCGAGCCGCTGGGTGCGGCTGGTGCTGGGCGTCGTGACCGGGCTCGTGATGATGGCGCTGACCGTCGCCGCCCCGCTCGTGCGGGTGGCCACGCCCATCAGCACCCACTTCCCCGACGAGGCGTACACGTGGGGCGGCGGCAAGAACATCGTCAACGTGACCCTGGTGGACATCCGCGCCTGGGACACCGTCGGCGAGATCTCCGTCCTGCTCGTCGCGGCGACCGGCGTCGCGTCGCTCATCTTCCTGCGCCAGCGCAGCGGAGAGGTGCTGCGCCTGTCCCGCGTGGAGGAGGTCAGCCGGCCCGACCCGCACACCCGGCGGGTGTGGCTCGCCGCCGGCAGCACCATGGAGCCCGAGCGACGGTCCGTGATGTTCGAGGTCATCACCCGCGTCATCTTCCACGCCATGATCGTTTTCGCCCTGTTCCTGCTGTTCAGCGGGCACAACGCGCCGGGCGGGGGCTTCGCCGCAGGGCTCGTCATGGGCATCGCGTTCACCGTGCGCTACCTCGCGGGCGGGCGGTACGAGCTCGGTGAAGCCGCGCCCGTCAGCCCCGGCGTGCTGCTCGGCACCGGCCTGTTCCTCTCCGCCGGCGTCGGGCTCGCCACGCTCGTCGCCGGGCAGGAGGTGCTGCAGAGCACCGTCCTCAACCTGCACGCTCCCGTCCTCGGCGAGATCCACCTCGTGACGTCGCTGTTCTTCGACATCGGCGTGATGCTCGTCGTCGTCGGGCTGGTGCTCGACCTGCTGCGCACGCTCGGCGCCGAGATCGACCGGCAGGGCCCGCTGCCCGCACGCACCCTCGTCGGCGAGGTCGCCGCGCCCGGCACGCCCGACCCGGCAGACGACGCCCGGCACGAGGAGGCAACCCGATGACCGTCCTCGAGAACACCCCCTCCGCCGTGCTGGTCCTCGCGATCGGCGTGCTCTTCGCGACCGGCGTCTACCTGATGCTGGAGCGCCCGCTCACGCGCGTGCTGCTCGGCTTCGTGCTCATCGGCAACGGCGTCAACCTCATGCTGCTGGTCATGGGCGGCCGCTCCGGGGCGTCGCCGATCATCGGCAACGCCCCCGACGGCGTACGCATGAGCGACCCGCTGGCGCAGGCGATGGTGCTCACCTCGATCGTCATCACGCTCGCGCTCACCGCGTTCGTGCTGGCCCTGGCCTACCGGTCCTGGCAGCTGCACGGGCACGACGAGGTCGCGGACGACGTCGAGGACCGCCGCGTCGCCCGGCACGCCGCCCTCAACGCGCCCGCGTTCGAGGACGCCGACGACACCGAGCTCGACCAGACGCTCGACGAGGAAGCCGCCGACGCGCACGACGACGTCGACGACAGCGACGACGACCGCCGCGAGCGCCGGGCCGACCGCAGGACCGGGCCGACGCACGACGCGGGCGGCGCGCCCGGCACGGGCGGCACGGGCGGCACGGACACTGAGGAGCGCCCGTGATGCCGTGGTCCGTCGAGACGCTCGTGCCGCTGCCGGTCATGCTGCCGCTGTTCGCGGCCGGTCTCACGCTCGCCCTGCACCGGCACGCCCGCGTGCAGCGCATCATCAGCGTGACGGCGCTCGCTGCCGCCCTCGCCGCGTCCGTGGGGCTGCTGTTCGCCGCCGACTCCGGGCCGATCGTCGTCGAGGTGGGCAGCTGGGCGGTGCCCGTCGGCATCGACCTGGTGGCCGACCGCATCTCGGCGGTGATGCTCACGGTCTCGTTCGTGATGCTGCTGTGCGTGCTCCTGTACTCCCTGGGCCAGGGCGTCCCCGAGGGCGACGACGACCCGGAGGGCAGGCGCGGCGACCCGATCCCCGTCGCGATCTTCCACCCGACGTTCCTGATCCTGGCCGCGGGCGTGGCGAACGCGTTCCTCACCGGCGACCTGTTCAACCTGTACGTCGGCTTCGAGATCCTGCTCGCGTCGTCGGCGGTGCTGCTGACCCTCGGGGGGACGGCCGAGCGCGTCCGGGCCGGGTCCGTGTACATCATCGTCACGCTCATGTCGTCGCTGCTGTTCCTCACGGCGATCGCGCTGATCTACGGCGCGACCGGCACGGTGAACATGGCGCAGCTCGCGGAGCGGCTGCCGGACATCGACCCCACGGTGCGCACCGCGCTGCAGCTCCTGCTGCTGCTCGCGTTCGGGATCAAGGCCGCGATCTTCCCGCTGTCCGCGTGGCTGCCCGACTCCTACCCGACGGCGCCGGCGCCGGTCACGGCCGTGTTCGCCGGCCTGCTCACCAAGGTGGGGGTGTACTCCATCCTGCGCACGCAGACCCTGCTGTTCCCGGACAACCCCACCGTGGACCAGGTGCTCATGGTGCTGGCGCTGCTGACGATGGTCATCGGCATCCTGGGCGCCGTGGCGCAGAACGACGTCAAACGTCTGCTGTCGTTCACCCTCGTCAGCCACATCGGCTACATGATCTTCGGCATCGCGCTGGCCACCGAGGCGGGCACGGCGGCGGCCGTGTACTACGTGGTGCACCACATCTCTGTCCAGACGGCGCTGTTCCTCGTCGTCGGGCTCGTCGAGTGGCGGGGCGGCTCGACGTCGCTCGACCGCCTCGGCGGCCTGGCGAAGCTCGCGCCAGGGTTGGCCGTGCTGTTCTTCGTGCCCGCGCTGAACCTCGCCGGCATCCCGCCGCTGTCGGGGTTCCTGGGCAAGGTGGGGCTGCTCACCGAGGGGGCGCGCGTCGGGACGGGGCTCGCGTGGGTGCTGGTCGTGGGGTCGGTCGTGACGTCGCTGCTCACGCTCTACGCGATCGTCAAGGCGTGGAACAAGGCGTTCTGGCAGGCGCCGTCGAAGGAGATCGAGTCCGACGTGCCGCTGCCGCGCGGGATGGTGTGGCCCACGGGGGCGCTCGTCGCCTTCGGCCTGCTGCTCACCGTCGTCGCCGGCCCGCTGTACGGCTACGCGGAGCGTGCCGCCACCGCGTCGATGGACGGACACACGTACGTGGACGCCGTCTTCCCCGGCGGGGCGGACCGCGGCCAGGGGGAGTCCGTCGCGGTGAGCGACGACGGCCACGGCGGAGGTGACCGGTGAGCCCGTACCCGCGCCGACGACCCGCCGAGCTGCTGCGAGGGCTGGGTTCGCAGTGGCACGCGCTCACGCTGCTGACCGTGATCTGGGTGCTGCTGTGGGGCGACCTGTCGTGGGCCAACGTCATCGCCGGCGCCCTGATCGCCGCCGTCGTGGTCACGCTGTTCCCGCTCCCCGACGTCACGATGCACGGCACGGTGCGGCCGTGGCCCGCCGCCGTCCTGGTGGGCAGGTTCGTCTCCGACCTGTTCCTCGCGTCGTTCGAGGTCGCGTGGACCGCCGTCCGGCCCGGTCCGACGCCGCAGGGCGCGATCGTCGCGGTGCGGCTGCGCAACCCCGAGGACGCGTACCTCACCATCACGGCGGTGATGTCGTCGTTGGTGCCCGGGTCGCTCGTCGTCGAGGCGCGGCGCAGCACCGGCGTCGTCTACCTGCACGTGCTCGACATCCAGGGCGCCGGCGGGCCGGAGGCGGTGCGTCGTGACACGCTCGCGCTCGAGGAGCGCGTGCTGCGTGCGTTCGCCAGCAGGTCGCTGCTCGCCCGCTGCGGGCTCGCGTCCGACGACGACACCGCGGGTGCCGTGCACACCGGACGTGGAAAGGGGGACGCATGATCCTCGCCGCCGTGATCGCGGCGGCCGTGCTCGTGGCCGTCGCGGCGATGCTCGCGCTGGTCCGGGTCGAGCGCGGTCCGTCCATGCTCGACCGCGCCGTCGCCCTCGACGCCCTCACCATCACGCTGGTGGGTGCCATCGCCATCGAGGCGTTCTGGTCGCGACGCACCGAGACCATCCCCATCCTCGTCGCGCTCTCCATGGTCGGCTTCGTCGGCTCGGTGACGATGTCGCGGTTCGCCGCGAAGGAGCCCGACGGCGAGTGGCGGGTCCGCACGCCGGAGGAGGTCGCGGCCCAGGCGCGGGCCGCCGACGTGCCCCGCGGCGAGCAGCGAGACGGGCCGCGCGGCGCCGAGGCCGAGCCGGAGGACGAAGGGGGTGGCTCGCGATGACCCAAGTCGAACCGGGCGTGTGGACCACGATCGCCGACACGGTCGCCGCCGTGTGCCTGCTCGCCGGGGCCTTCCTCACCCTCGCCGCGGGCGTCGGGCTGGTCCGGTTCCCGTCGCTCCTCGCCCGCATGCACACCGTCACCAAGCCGCAGGTGCTGGGGCTGGTGCTCATGCTCGCGGCGCTCGCGCTGCGCGTGCGCAGCTGGTCGGCCGTCGCGATGCTCGTGCTGGTCGTCGCGTTCCAGCTGGCGACGTCCCCCGTCGCCGCGCACATGGTGGGACGGGCCGGCTTCCGCACCGGCAAGGTCGACCCGCAGGACCTGCGCCCCAACGAGTTCGGCGAGCCCGACTGACCCTCGGCTGGTAGACCGGGCGCATGCGCCCTGCCGAGCCCCCTGTCGATCCTCCTGCCGGTCCAGCTGCCGGGCCCTCCACCGGGCGACCCGACGAGCACCCCGCCGGCGGTCCGGCCCAGCCCGACCCGTTCGCCGCGCTCGCGCGGCCTGCCGAGCCCGAGCCCGGTGCCGCCCCGCCGCACCCGGGCGTCAGCCCGCGCGTCGTGCAGGACACCGCCGGCGGCGAGAGCACGCTCACGGTGGTCATCGCGTTCGTCGCGAACGCCGTCGTCGCCGCCGCGAAGACCGCGGCGGCCGTGATCACCGGCTCGGCGTCCATGCTCGCCGAGGCCGTGCACTCGTGGGCGGACACCGGCAACGAGATCTTCCTGCTCGTCGCCGACCGACGCTCCCGCCGCCCCGCCGACCACCTGCACCCGCTCGGCTTCGGACGCGAGGCGTACGTGTGGTCCATGTTCGCGGCCATCGGCCTGTTCGCCGTCGGCGCGGGCGTGTCCATCACGCACGGCATCCAGGAGCTGGTGCACCCCGAGCCCGCCAGCGACTACGGCGTCGCCTACGCCGTGCTCGGCGTGGCGTTCGTGCTCGAGGGCGTGTCGTTCCTCCAGGCCAGCCGGCAGGCGCGCGCGGAGGCGAAGAAGGCGGAGCACGACGTGCTGCACCACGTGCTCGTCACGTCCGACCCGACGCTGCGGGCCGTCTTCGCGGAGGACGCCGCGGCGCTCGTCGGGCTCGTCGTCGCGTTCGCCGGTGTGCTCGCCCACCAGCTCACCGGGTCGCCCGTGCCGGACGCCCTCGGGTCGATCGTCGTGGGCGTCGTCCTGGCCGTGGTGTCCCTCGTCCTGGTGGACCGCAACCGCCGCTTCCTCGTCGGCGAGGCGGCCCGGCCCGAGACCCGGGCCGCCGTGCTGGCGCACCTCGTCACCATGCCGCAGGTGGAGCGTGTGACCTACCTGCGGCTGGAGTACGTCGGGCCGCGGTCCCTGTACCTCGTCGCGAGCGTCGACCTCAGCGGCAACGAGCCCGAGTCGAACGTCGCCCGGCGGCTGGACGACCTCGAGCGGGCCGCCACCCGGGTGCCCGTCATCGCCGGTGCCGTCTTCACCGTCTCGACCCCGGAGGAGCCGTCGCTGGTGTGACGCCGCCCCTGACCCGTCCGGCATCGTCCGTGCTGACTTGATCCTCAAACTCGCCGTTTGAGGATCAAGTCAGCACGCTCGATGACGTTCCGGCGGAGGCATGCTGGGCCTCGTGCGCGAGGAGGCTGCGCTTGACGTCGAGGCCGTACCGGAAGCCGCCGAGGCTGCCGTCGGTCCGCAGCACCCGGTGGCACGGGACGAAGAGGGCGGCCGCGTTCATCGCGCACGCGCCGGCGGCCGCGCGGACGGCGGCGGGCCGTCCAGACAGCTCGGCGTAGCGGGTGTACGTCACCGGCTCGCCGGCGTCGACCGTGCGCAGCACGTCCCACGCGTGCGCGCGGTACGGGCCGGACACCTGCCGGACGGGGACGGCGTCGATCGCGCGCACGTCGCCGGCGTAGTAGGCGCGCACCGCGGCGACGGCGGGCGCGACCGCCGGGTCGTCGTCCGGCACGGGGACGGTCGCGGCGGGCCGGACGTCGGGGTGGGTGAGCCCGACCAGCGCGTCCGCGTCCGTCGTCCAGCCGGAGGCGAGCACCGTGCCGTCGGGTGCGACGACGACGGTGAACGGGCCGTCGGGGGTGGTCAGGGTGGTGGTCCGAGCAGACATGGTTTCTCTCCGTGATGTCGGATGCCGAACAGGTGGTTGTACCCGGAAAGCGGGTCGAGAAGGTGCGTTACCGCCTGGTCGGCGGGAGGGCGGCGCGCCACAGGTGCATGGCGGCGTACGAGCGCCAGGGCGCCCACCGCTCCGCGCGGGCGGCGAGGGCGCGGGATCGGGCGGCACGCGGTGCGTCGTCGGGCACGCCGGGCAGGTCGATGCCCGCGGCGGCAGCGCCCGCGAGGAGGGCGACGTCGCCGTCGAGCCAGGCGTCCGGGTCGCGCAGCACCCGCATCGCCACGTACGCCGCGGTCCACGGGCCGATGCCGCGCCGGGCGACGAGCGCGGCGCGCAGCTCGTCGCCGTCGTCGCCCACGCCGACGGCGAGGGAGCCGTCGTCGAGCGCGCGGGCCGTGTCCGTGACGGTGGCCAGCGACCGGGCGGGCAGGCGCAGGTGGTCGGCTGCCGACGCCGCGACCTGGGCGGGCGTCGGGAACAGGCGGGTCAGGCCGGGCACTGCCGAGTCGTAGGCGCTGCCCGCGCCGGCGGCGAGCCGGCCCAGGTGGGTGCGGGCCGCGGCCACGCTGATCTGCTGGCCGACGATGGCGCGCACCACGATCTCGTGCGGGTCCACCGTCCCGGGGACGCGCAGCCCGGGGGTGCGGGCGACGAGCGGCGCGAGGGCGGGGTCGTCGGCGAGGGTGGTGTCGACGGCGGCCGGGTCGGCGTCGAGGTCGAGCAGCCGGCGCAGCCGCGCCACCGCGACGGAGACGTCCGCGGCGGACGCGAGCTCCAGCCGCACCGCCACCCGCCCGCGCCCGACGCCGGGCCCCGCGACGACCTCGGCCGCGCCCGGGCCGTGGGGCAGTCGCAGCGTGCGGGCGTACCGCACGTCCGCGCCGGAGAGGTCGGCGACCTCCACGCCGTCGACGGCGCGGGCCGTGAGGAACGCCACCACCCCGCGGGCGTCGTACGGCTCGCGGACCGGCAGCTCGAGGTCGAGCCGGACCCGGGCGACCTCCCCGCCCGCCCCGGACGCCGCACCGCCGGCGAGCACCTGCTCGCCCGCGGTACCGGGCGGCACGACGCGAGCGCTCGCGCGTGGGACGGCGGTGGGACGGCGTCGGGCGCGGGCGCGCAGGTCGCTCGGCGTGGTGTCGAAGACCTCGGCGACGGTGTCGTTGAACTGGCGGATCGAGCCGAAGCCGGCGGCGAACGCGACGTCCGCGAGCGGCATGTCGGACCCGACGACCAGGCTGCGGGCCGTCTGCGCCCGCTGGGCACGGGCGAGGGCGAGAGGGCCGGCGCCGAGCTCCGCCGACAGCATCCGGTGCACGTGCCGCGCGCTGTACCCGAGGCGGGCGGCGAGCCCGTCCGTCCCCTCGCGGTCGACGACGCCGTCCGCGATGAGCCGCATCGCGCGCCCCGCGAGGTCGTGGCGCAGGTCCCAGGCCGGGGTCCCGGGCGCGGCCTCGGGCAGGCAGCGCTTGCAGGCGCGGAAGCCGGCCTCGTGCGCCGCCGCCGACGTGACGTAGAAGGTGACGTTCTCCGGCTTGGGCGTGCGTGCGGGGCACGACGGGCGGCAGTAGATACCGGTGGAGCGCACGGCCGTGAAGAACTGCCCGTCGAACCGGGTGTCGCGGGCCGCGATCGCCCGGTACCGCTCCGCGAAGACCTGCGGGTCCTCCGTCCTCGCGGTCTGGGCCGGGGTGCTGGGCCGCGCTGTCGTCGTCATGTCCTCATCCTCACGCGAGCCCGGCGTCTCGGGCTAGCGGGAATCGGACATGGCTCTAGACGCGCGGGCCGGTGGTTACGGGAGCGACTCGACCCAGTCGAGGACGGTGACGAGGTACGTGTCGCGGGCGGGCTGTGGTGAGAGGGCGAGGTCGTGCGCGCCGCCGGCGACGGTCCGCACCGTGACGTCCCTGCCCAGACGTGGGGCGCGGTCGCGGATGTGCACGACGTCGAGCACGGAGTCGGTGGTCACCAGGTCGGGGTGCCACGACCGCGCCGGGCCGGACCGGTCGGAGGCCAGCACGAGGATCGGGATCGTCAGGTCCAGGCCGTGCGCGACCCGACGGTGCGCGCGCCGCACCGAGCGCAACCAGCCGGCGCGGACCGGGAAGCCGGCGTGGGGCTTCCACGCCAGGTCGAAGTCCCACTCGCCGCCCGTCTCGCGGTGCAGGGCCGTGCCGTAGTGCTCCCCGAGCGAGCCCACGGCGAGCCGAGGCGCGAACCGCCCCACCACGTCGATCGCCCAGGTCGCCGGGCCGCGCATCAGCCAGCTCTCGTTGAGCTCCAGCCACGGGCTGTTCAGCACCAGCGCGTCGGCCCGGCCTGGCCGTCCGTTCGCCCACAGCGGGGCGATCAGCCCGCCTGTCGAGTGCCCGAGCACCACCAGCCGTTCGTGCCCCGCGGCGCGCACGACGGCGGCGGCCGCGTCGAGGTCCTGCGCGTACAGGGCCAGGTCGTCGACCAGGTTGGGGTCGCGGCCGGCGGCCACGTGCGCGGCGAGCGCCCGCCCCCCGGGGCCGGGCGCCGAGGGGGGGGACGCGGGGCCCCCCCGCCCCCACCCCCCCCCCGCCGCGCGGGGGGGGGAGCAAGGGCCCCACCCCCGGACCG
>NZ_JBHUWC010000143.1:0-10928 GCF_042670225.1 Isoptericola sp. NPDC057191
GCCCGGATCCGGGCCGCCGTCGCCTCGGAGACGTTGGGGCGACCGTTGAAGGCGTGCGACACGGCGGAGGGCGAGACGCCGGCGTGCTTGGCGACGTCGGCGATGGTCACGCGTCTCGGGCTCGTGGCAGTCATGGTGCGTCCGAGCGTAGAGGGGTTGACCGACGAATGTAAAGCGGTATACGTTGCACGGCACTTGATGTGTACCGCTTTACAAGGAAGCGGTGGCGGAGGCTGTGCTCCGCCCCCCGAACGACGCACCGTAGCTCTCAGGGAGGACCAGTGACCCACGGCGTCAGCAGGCGCACCGTGCTGAAGGCGGCCATCGGCGGCGGGGTCCTCACCCCGCTGCTCGCGGGCTGCGGCGCCCTCGCTCCCGCCGGGAGCGGACCGCGGTCGATCTCCGTGCACACCCAGCTCAGCGGCGCCGTCGCCGGGGCCCAGGTGTTCGCGGACGTCGTCGCCGACTACCAGCGCCGCACCGGGCGGACCGTCGCCCAGCTCAAGAACGGCTCCGACCTGCCCATCGTGTTCGAGACGAGCACGCTCGCCGGGAAGGCCGCGGACGTCGCGATCGTGAACATGATGGGCCGCACGCTGTCGTGGACGCGGCTCGGTGCCACCATCCCGGTGACCGACCTGCTCGACGACTGGGGCCTGCGCGACAAGATCTTCCCCGAGGCGCTCACCGAGTGGACCGACCCGCAGGGCCGGCTGCGCGCCTTCCCGTTCACGCGCACCAACTGGCCGGTGTCGTACAACACCGGCCTGCTCGAGGAGGCCGGGGTCGACATCCCGACGACCTCCGACGAGCTCATCGCCGTGGCAGACGCGCTGCGCTCGAAGGGCATCGGGCCGGTGACCGTGGGCGGCTCCGACTGGAGCGGCCAGAAGATGTTCCTGCAGATCCTGCAGGGCTTCCTCACCCAGGACGAGGCGCGCACCGTCTTCTCCTCCGGCAAGCTCTCCGAGAGCGCCGGGGCCCTCAAGGGCGTCGAGCACTTCGTCGAGCTCCGGGACGCCGGCGTCTTCGTCGACGACGTGCAGGGCTACACCTCTGACTCCGAGCTGACCCAGTTCAACACCCGCAAGGCCGCGATCGTGCCCGCGATGTCGTCGGCCCTGGCGCTCGTCCCGGGCGAGCGGGCCAAGGAGGTCACCGTCGGGGGCTGGCCGATGCCGTCGTCCGGCGGGGTGCTGACGCGCCCCAGCGTGATCAAGAGCTACAACGGCCACGGCATCTGGATCAGCAAGAACGGCGCCGAGAAGCTCGACCTCATCAAGCCGTTCGTGCAGTACCTGTACTCCGACGAGGTCATCGACGCGTTCATCCTGGGCTCCGGCCGCGACATGAACCGCGTCACCGACACCGTCAGCACGGACTTCCCGCTGGTCGCGCAGGCCTCCCGGCTCACGGACGACGACGTCACGCCCGTCATGCTGCCCGACCTGCTCATCCCCGACGCCGTCTTCGAACCGATGGTCAAGGCGACCGCGTCCGCCTATGGCACCGCGTCCGCCGAGCAGATCGTCGACACGTTCGAGAAGGCCTACCAGGCGGCCTGACCGCCGGCGCCAGGAAAGGACTCCCATGACCACGCTCGCCGCCGCCGGGACCGCGACCGCCCCCGCCGCCGCCCCGTCACCCGGGGCCCCCGCCGCGTCGCGCCGCCGCGCCCCGCTGCGCGAACGGTTCCCCGGCCTCGCCCTGCCCGCCCTCGTCTGGTACGCGGTCTTCATGATCGGCCCGGTGGTCGCGATGTTCGTCATCGCGTTCCTGTCCTGGCCGGGCATGCTCGCCACCCCCACCTTCACCGGTCTCGGCAACTTCACCGCCGTGTTCGCCGACCCGACCTTCTGGGCCGCCGTGCGCAACTCGGCGGTGCAGATCGTGATCGGGCTGCCGATGATGATCGTGCTGGCGTTCCTGCTCGCGTTCTACGTGGTGCAGAAGCCCCGCGGGCACCGTGTGCTGCGCTACCTGCTCTTCATCCCGGCCCTCATCTCGGCGCCCGCGACCGCCATGGTCTTCTACGCCATGCTCAACCCGGACGGCCTCGTCAACGGCGTCCTGCGCCCCCTCGGGTTCGACGGCACCGCCTGGCTGGCCGACCCCAGCACCGCCCTCGGCGCGATCATCGCCGTGGAGCTGTGGAGCGGCATCGGCTACTCCGCCGTGCTCATCGCCGCCCGGCTCGACGGCGTGGACACCGAGATCGTCCAGGCCGCGCGCATCGACGGCGCCGGCGACTGGCGCGTCGCCTGGCGCATGTACTGGCCGATCGCCCGGGACTTCATCGGCGTCGTGACGATGCTGCAGTTCCTGTCGATGCTGTTCAACTCCGCGCAGAACGTGCTGCTGCTGACGCAGGGCGGGCCGGGCACCTCGACGACGACGCTCGCCTACCTGATCTACCAGAAGGCGTTCGTCGAGGCCGACCTGGGCTACAGCCAGGCCGTCGGCGTCATCCTCTTCGTGATCGGCCTGGTCGGCATGGGGCTCATCCGCCGCGTGCTCCGCGCCACCCACTGATCCCCGACCTCGCCCTAGGAGAACCGTCATGGCCCGGCAGACCGCCGCCCTTCGGGTGTCCGACCGCATCGGCTCGATCACGAGCGGCACGCTCGCGTGGATCTACGCCGCCCTGCTCCTCGTGCCCTTCTACTACTTCATCGTCTCGTCGTTCAAGGACAACGAGCAGATCTTCGAGTCGCCGCTGGCGCTCCCCACCACGTGGGACCTCTCGAACTTCACGACCGCCATCCACCAGGCCGACCTCGGTCTCGCCATCGCCAACTCGGTGATCACCACCGTCGGCGCCCTGGTGCTCACGCTCGTGCTCGCGCTGCCCGCGTCGTTCGCGCTGGCCCGGGCCACCGGGCGGGCCGGCAAGGTCGTCGAGAGCGTCTTCGCGCTCGGGTTCCTCATCCCGTCCTTCGCCGCCCTCTTCCCGACCTTCCTCCTCGCGGCCGTGCTCGGGCTCTTCCACACCCGCACGTTCGTCGTGCTGCTGCTGCCCGCGACGGCGCTGCCGCTGTCGATCGTCATCCTCACCTCGTTCATGCGGACCATCCCGCGCGAGCTCGAGGAGGCGGCCTCCATGGACGGCGCCACGTCGCTGCAGGTGCTGCGCCAGGTGTACCTGCCGATCTGCATCCCGGGGATCGCGACCGTCCTGCTGCTCAACTTCCTGTCGTTCTGGAACGCGTACCTGTACCCGCTGATCCTCATCGGACCGGACACCGCGCAGCGCACCATCCAGGTCGCGCTGCCGACGCTCAAGGTCGACGCCGGCACCGACTACGGCGTGCTCATGGCCGGCACCCTGTTCACCCTGCTGCCCGTCTACCTCGTCTACACGGTGCTCCAGCGCCAGATGCAGCGCGCGCTGCTGTCGGGGGCGGTCAAGGGATGACGTCCACCCCACCCGTCACCGCGGCGTCGCTGCCGCTCACGACCCGTATCGGCCAGGTCAACCAGCGGCTCAAGGGCTGGGAGGCCGTCCGCTGGGTCGACGGCGCACCGCAGGTCACCGACGTGCTGCGCCGCGAGGTCGACCGCTGGGGCGGTCTCGGCGCCCTGTACGGCGTGCTGCGCGCCGACCCGTGGTCCGCGGTCCGGTGGGAGAACGGCGTCCCGCCCGAGCGCAGCGCCGAGGCCTACGCCGCCGTGCAGGAGCACGTCACCCGGTACGGCGACGGGCTGCCCGTGCTGTTCGTCGAGGAGGCGCCGCACGGGCTCATGGCGCTCGGCGGCACGACGCTGCCCGTCAACCTCGCGCTCGGCGCCGGGATGGACGCCGCGCTCACCGAGGAGCTCGCCGCGGCCGTCGCCGCCGAGGCGCGCGCCCGCGGCACGCACGTCGCGCTCGTCTCCGGCCTCGACGTGCTGCGCGACCCGCGCTGGGGCCGCGCCGAGGAGTGCTTCTCGGAGGACCCGGCGCTCGCCGCCGCCCTCGTCGCGGCCACGGTGCGCGGCATGCAGGGCACCGCGTCGTGCGACGACCCGATCGACGCCGCCCACGTCGCCGTGGTCGCCAAGCACCTGGCCGGCCAGGGCGCCGGCATCGGCGGGCGCAACGGTTCCGGCGCCCCGATCGGGCGGCGCGAGCTCGGCGAGCTGCACCTGCGCCCCGCGCACGCCGCCGCCCGCGTCGGCGTCGCCGGCTACATGGCCGCGTACAACGACGTCGACGGTGTGCCGTGCAGCGCCAACGAGGAGCTCCTCACCGGCACGATCCGCGCACGCTGGGGCTGGAGCGGCCTGGTCATGGCCGACGGCACCGCCGTCGACCGCCTCCGCGACAGCGCGCCCGACCCCGCCTCGGCCGCCGCGCTCGCCCTGCAGGCAGGCGTGGACCTCAGCCTGTGGGACGAGGCGTTCACGCACCTCGGGACAGCGCTGGACCGCGGCCTCGTCGCGGAGGCGGTGCTCGACCGCGCCGTCGACCGCGTCCTCGCGCTCAAGCACCGGCTGGGGCTGCTCGGCGAGCCCGTCGCCCCGCCGGTCCCGCGCGACGCCCCGGCGCGCGACGTCGTCGCCCTCGTCGAGCGCGCCGCCCGCCAGGCCGTCGTCCTCGTGCACGACCACGGCGTGCTGCCGCTGCACGGCGACGCGACGGTCGCCGTCGTCGGGCCGAACGCCGACGACCTCGACGCGCAGCTCGGCGACTACACGCCGCCGCGCCCGCCCCACGACCCGGGCGCGTCCACCGTGCTGTCGGCGCTCACCGCCCGGCTCGGCGCGGACCACGTGCGACACGCGGTCGGCAGCCGGCTGCGCGGCCCGCTCGACGACCCGGGCGCGCTCGACGACGTGCGCGACGCCTGCGCGGCGGCCGACGTCGCGGTCGTCGTGCTCGGCGGCACCAGCCGGCGCAGCTACGACGACGAGTTCGCCGACAACGGCGCGGTCGAGGGCCCCGCCCCCGACACGACGAACGGCGAGGGCGTCGACCTGTCCTCCGTCGCGCTGCCGCAGGCCCAGCTCGACGTCGTCCGGGCCGCGCGGGAGTCGGGGCGGCCGGTGGTCGGCGTCGTCGTCGACGGCCGCCCCCGCGCCCTGACCGAGCTCGTGCCGCTCGTCGACGCCCTGCTCGTCGTTCCGTTCCCCGGCCCGACGGGCGGTGCCGCGATCGCGGACGCGCTGCTCACCGGCGCCGCCTCCGGCCGGCTCCCGGCGACGTTCCCGACGGCCGACGGCGTCGTGCCCGTGGCGCACGACGAGCGGCTCGAGACCGCCCGCGGCTACCGCGACCACCCGGTGCTGCGCGGCCTGCCGCTCGGCACCGCGCACGCGCCGGGCGTCACGACGACCCTGCGGACGCCTGCCGCGACGGTGACCGCGGCCGACCTCGCGGCCGGGGCCGTCGCCGCGCTGACCGTCGACGTGACGAACGCCGGCCCGGCCGCGGTGGACCTGTCGGTGCCGCTGTACGGCCGCCGGCACGAGCGCGGCGTGCGGCCCCGCCGTCGTACCCTGCTGGGGGTGCGACGCGCCACCGTCGAGGCGGGCGTGACGGCGTCCGTGACGTTCCGGCTCGGCCTCGACGAGCTCGGCTCGTGGGCGACCGGCGAGCCCGTCGCCACGCCCGTGACCGTCGGCGCGTGGTGCACCCCCGACCTCGACGAGCCCGCCGGCGCCGCCGTCGTGCGCGTCACCGACCAGGAGGACTGCACGCCTTGGGAACGATGACCACGACCTCGACGGCACCCGCGCCGCTCGACCCGCAGATCGACGCGACGCTGCGCGCAGCCGCCGAGCGGGTCCGCGCCACGTCGGGCGAGCGCGTCGCGGAGACGGTCCTCGCGGCGCTGCGCCGCACCCTCACCGACACCGTGACGGTCGGCGCCGACGGGAGCGTCTTCGTCATCACGGGCGACATCCCCGCGATGTGGATGCGCGACTCGACCACGCAGCTCACGCCGTACCTGCGCTTCCTGGCGGACTGCCCGCCGCTGGCCGCGCTCGTCGCGGGCGTCGTGCGTCGCCAGCTCGCGTGCCTCGACCACGACCCGTACGCGAACGCGTTCAACGACGGCCCGACGGGCGCGCACTACGACCCCGACGACGTCTGCGACGACCCCCACGTGTGGGAGCAGAAGTACGAGGTCGACAGCCTCGCGTACCCCGTGACGCTGGCGCACCGGCTGTGGCGGGAGACGGGCAGCACCGAGGTGCTCGACGAGCGCGCCCACCGGGTGCTGCGGACCGTCGTCGACCAGCTGCGTACCGAGCAGCACCACGACTCGTCGCCGTACCGCTTCAGCCGCGACACGCCCGTCCCCACCGAGACGCTGGCGCGCGACGGTCGCGGCACCCCCGTGGCGTTCACGGGGATGACGTGGAGCGGCTTCCGCCCGTCGGACGACGCCTGCACGTACGGCTACAACGTGCCCGCGAACCTGTTCGCCGCGCAGGCGCTGCGGGCCGTCGCCGAGATCGCGGACGAGGTCTGGGCCGACGTCGCCCTGGCCGACGACGCCCGTCACCTCTCGGCCGAGCTGGTCGCGGGTGTCATGGCGCACGGCGTGGTCGCCGCGCCCGGCGGCGGCGCGCGCGTCTACGCCTACGAGGTCGACGGGCTGGGCGGCGTGCTGTGCATGGACGACGCCAACACGCCGTCGCTGCTGTCGCTGCCGCTCGTCGCGCCCGACGTCCTGGACGACACCGTCTGGCGCGCCACGCGGGAGCTCGTGCTCAGCCCGGCGAACCCGTACTACTTCACGGGCACCATGGCGGCCGGCGTCGGCAGCCCGCACACGCAGCCCGGCTACGTGTGGCCGATCGCGCTCGCCGTCGAAGGGCTGACCGGCACCCCCGCGGACCGGGTGCGCCTGCTGCGGCTGATCGCCGACACCGACGGCGGCACCGGGCACGTGCACGAGAGCTTCGACCCGTCGGACCCGACCTCGTTCTCGCGGCCGTGGTTCTCCTGGGCGGACTCGATGTTCTGCGAGCTCGCGCTGGCCGTGGCGGACGACGCCGGCGCCCGGTAGGGACGGGGGCCGGCCGCGGTCACGGGGTGTCGTGGCGGCGGCGTGCCGCGGCGACGGTCGCCCACCCGGCGAGGCCGAGCAGCACCGCGGCGCCGAGGAACCCGGCGACGCTCGCACCGGTCGTGGGCAACGCCCCCGGCCCGCCGGGCGGGACCTGCCCGCCGGGGCCGCCCGGACCGGGCGCACCCGGCACCGGGGTGGTCGTCGGGCTCGCGGTCGGCGCAGGAGTCCCGGGTGTCGTGCTCGGGGTGGTCGTCGGCGCCGCGACGTCGTCGTTGGTCACCGTGCACGTCACCGCGTCCGCGGCGCCCACGCTCACGACGTCGTCCACCACCTCCACGTCGCCGCCCGACACGTCGTCGGTGCACTCCCACCCCAGCGAGGTGTACCCGTCCGGCCCGTCCTCGGCGAGCGTGTAGTCCCCGGCCTCGACGGCGGCGAGCGTGACGGCGTCCTCGCCGGTGACACCCTCGATGTCGACCGGGCCCGACGCCGAGAGCGTCCAGTCGCCCGCCGTCGCCGTGCCGCCGTCGTCGTTGACGACCTCCTTGACCAGGGTGAGCATGGGCGGGCACGTCACCCGGTTGGTCACCTCGACCTGCCGGGCCGGGCGCGCCGCGGTCGTGGCGTACGGCAGCGGCGCGGCGTCCACCGCCTCACCGTCGACGGACGTCACCTCCGCGTCCGCCAGCACGCACCCGGCCGGGAGGGTCGTCGTCTCGTCGACGGTGACGTCCTCGGGGCCCTGGTACCCGCCCCGCTCCTCGCCCCACGCCTGGTCGGTGGCCTCGGCGCCGCCCGGTCCCGTCAGGGACAGCTGCGCGGTGAAGCCGTCCGGCTGCTCGCCCTCCGCGAGCTCGATGCCGTCGATCACCCAGATCTTGTCCACGACGACGCTGCTGAGCGGCTGGTTGTACACCGTGCAGCTCACGAACCCCGAGGCCGGCAGGGTCACCGTGAACCCGGTCGCGCCGTCGTCCGACGCCGCGACCGGCGTGTCGTCGTCGAGCTTGTCCACGCAGACCGCGTTCTGGCCGTCCACCGGCACCAGCGCGTAGCCGTCCTGCTGGGTCTCGGCGACCGACACCTCCGCGTCGGCCGGCACCCCGGCGTAGTCGGCCTCGAAGGCGACGCTGCCCGTGCCGTCGTCGGTCGTGGTCGCCGTCGCCGGGTCGAGCGTCACTCCCGCGGCGGACGTCGCGGCGTCGAACTGCCAGCCCGCACCGGCAGGGACGGCACCGGAGACGTCGCCCGCCTCGTTCCCGGCGGGCACGATCGCCTTCGTCACGTTGATCCGTCCGTCGCACCCGCTCAGGAGCAGGTCGCGCAGCGCCGTCCCCGCGGTCTCGAAGTCGTCGAGGTCGAAGTAGTCGGCCTCCGCGGGGTCGCCCCCCGTGTAGAAGGTCTCCCCCGAGAGCGCCCGCAGGTTGAGCCGCGTGACGTCGTCGATCCCGGAGCCCACGCCGAGCACCAGGAGCCGCGACCCTTCGGCCTTGACCGCGTTCGCCGAGTAGATGCCGTTCTCGACGTCGCGCAGGTGCGTCGTGCCGCCGGTCCCTCCGCTGCCGGTGGCGCCGAAGCGTGTGGGGTTGCCGTCGGTGATCATCACGACGATCTGGTACGCCGGGTCGGCGTCGGCCACGACCCGCAGCCCCTGGTCCCAGTTCGTCCCCGAACCCGTGGTCCAGTCGGCGTACTGGGCCTTGAAGGCGTCGGCACCCTGCTGCGTGGCGACGCTGACCAGGTCAGGGCGGTTCCCGTCCGACCCGGAGCTGGGCGAGAAGCGGTCGAAGGAGAAGACCGCGAGGCGGGACGGGGTCCCGACCAGGGCGTCCGCCACGGAGTCCGTGGCGGCCTTGAGGTTGGTGACCTGGCTGCCCAGCGACGACGACAGGTCGAGCACGAGCGCGATGTCGGCGCCGCACTGCGCCGCCAGCGCCGGGTTGGTCCGCGACTGCTGCCAGATGCCCTCCGAGTCCGTCACCGGGCGACCGCTGCCCGCGGTGCCGGCCATGAAGTCGATGGTCGTGTCGAGCGAGGAGTACGTCTGGCCGCCCGCGAGCGCCGGGGTCGTGAAGGAGTACGGCTGGGCCGTCGAGCTCGACCCGCTGCCCGGGCCGACCCGCAGCGTCGGGTTGACGAACCACCCGTCGGGCGCGGAGATCTGCTTGACCACGTATCGGGCCCCGGCGTTCTCCCCGCCTGCGGCCGTGTCCGGCACGGTGAAGGAGCAGTCGCCGTCGGCGTCCGCGACGCACACGCCCCACGCGTCGTCCACCACGGTGGTCGCGTCCGCGTCCGCGTACAGGCCGAGGGGCACCCCGGGCAGCGGAGCCACCCCGCCCGCCGCGGTCCGGTCGCCCCCGACGCGCACCGTGACGACCGACTCGTCGGCGGCCGGTGACGGCACCTCGGCCGACGCCCCCTGCGCGAGAGCCACGAGGCCTGCCCCCGCCAGGAGTGCACCGCACGCCACGACGGCTCGCCCTCGACCGACCACACCGCGCATCCCGGGGCTCCCCTCCGACCGGTACGTCCTCCAGCACGCTATGCCGACGCCCGCCACACCGCCACGGCGGCGTCGCACATCCAGCAGCGCGGCCCCGGCCATCGCCCAGGAGGGCCCATGACCAGCACTCACCCTGTGCTCGACGACGTCGTCGGGAACGGGGACGCGCTGACCGGTCGCCTGCTGCCCGCCGCGGTCGACGGGCGCGAGGTGCCGCCACCTCACGTGCGTGGTCTCGCGGGGAGCCACGAGCCCGTGCGCGACCGCGAGCTCTGGCTCCTCTACGTGCTGGCCGCGCACCACGGGACGGGGGCGGGTCAGGCGCTGCTCGACACCGCCCTGCCCCCGGGGACGCCCGCCCAGCTCTGGGTGGCCGAGGCGAACCCGCGGGCGCGGCGCTTCTACGAGCGCAACGGGTTCCTGCCCGACGGGGCTCGGTTCGTCGACGAGGGTCTGCATCTCGCTGAGGTCCGCCACGTGCGCTAGCGCGACGGGGTCCCGGGAGGTCGGTGGTGGCCCGCGCGCGAGCTTCCCCGCTCGTCATTAGCGTCGACGACGTCGATCACCGGAGGGGGACAACGAGGATGAACGGTCTGGACGGCAAGGTCGCGCTGGTCACGGGAGCGGGGTCGGGCATCGGACGCGCGACGGCGGTGCGCCTGGCCCGCGAGGGCGCGACGGTCGTGGCGCTGGGACACCGCCAGGAGAGTGCCGACGACGTCGCGGAGGAGATCCGGAGCGGGGGCGGCACGGTGCTCCCGGTGGCGGCCGACGTCGGGGACGCCGACGCGATGCGCGACGTGCTCGCCCGGGTGGAGCGGGAGCTCGGCCGGCTCGACGTCGTCGTCGCCAACGCCGGCGTGAACGGCGTCTGGGCCCCGCTCGACGAGCTGGCGCCCGAGGAGTGGGACAGCACGATCGCCACGAACCTCACCGGCACGTTCCACACCGTCCGGTTCGCGGTGCCGCTGCTGGTGCGTCAGGGCGGCGCGGTCGTCGTCGTCTCCTCGATCAACGGCACCCGCACCTTCAGCAACTCCGGCGCCTCGGCCTACGCGACGAGCAAGGCAGGCCAGGTCGCGTTCGCGCGCATGGCCGCCGTCGAGCTCGGGCCCCGCGGGGTGCGCGTCAACTCCGTGTGCCCGGGCGCGATCGACACCGAGATCGACGACAACACCGAGCAGCGGCACACCGAGGACCTCGGGGTGGCCGCCGAGTTCCCCGACGGGCAGATCCCCCTCACCGGCCAGGAGCCGGGGGTCGCGGCGCAGGTCGCGGCGACCATCGCCTACCTCGTGTCCGACGACGCGAGCCACGTGACCGGCACCGAGGTGTTCGTCGACGGAGGTCAGTCGCTCATCGCCTGAGGGTCGGGGAGGCACTGACAGGCACGACGTAGCGCTGGGGGCTCGTCCTGGGCC
>NZ_JBHUWC010000144.1:0-10762 GCF_042670225.1 Isoptericola sp. NPDC057191
GGCACGTGGGCGTGGGCGGCGAGCACCACGCGCCGCAGGGCCGCGCGGGGGGGCGCCGGGGCCTCGTCGAGGAACGGCAGCGGGGTGAGCACGAGGTCCGGCCGCGCGCCCTGGCGGGCGAACGCCTCGACGTACGGCCCCACCTCCACCCGCGCGTGCACGAGGAACGCGTCGCACCAGCGCCGCCACCCCGCGCCCTGGGGCGTGGCCGGGAGCGCCATCCCCGGCAGCCCGGCCAGCAGGGCGGGGCGCCGGCCGGCAGGCAGCGCCCGCACGACCTGCCCGGCCACGAGCTCGGCGACCGGGCCCGTCGCGGCGACGAGCACCACGTCCGGCCGGGTGCGGCGCACCAGGCGGCGGAGCGCGCCCGGGCCGAGCACCGGCGGCCGGCCCACGCCCGTGCCGCTCACCGCCGCGGCGGTCTGGCCCGCGGTCGGGGCGATGGGGGAGCGCACGACGACGGCCGACACGTGCGGGCCCTCGCCCGCCGCCGGGCCCTCGAGGCCGTCCGGTCCGGGGCGGCGGGAGGCGACGTCGTCCCGCAGGCGGGCGAGGGTCCACACGGCCCACTTGAGGTAGGAGTCGGAGTCCGCGACCGCGAGGACGCGGGGCGCGCGCCGCTCGACGCCGGGCGACGGGTCGACGGTGCGGGACAGGACGCGGGGGAGCGGGCGGACGAGCGTCATGCGGGCGACACGACGGCAGCCGTCGACAGGTCGCGACCGCCGGCGGGGCGGCCGAGGGCAACGGCCGCGCCCGGCGCCACTGTCGCGGTCGCGGTGGCGGCGGACTCCGCGGCCGCGCGGGTGGCGAGGGCGTGCGTGCGCCCGAGATGGCGGCGCAGCTCCGGCGTGGCGCGGTCGGTCCACCAGGCGTCCGGGACGCCCTGCGGCGCCACGACCACGCCGCGCGGGGCGAGCAGCCGCGACAGGGTGACGGCCGACGTCGACGGCAGCATGACCGTCCGCTGGCCGGGCCGCAGGCCGCGCAGGCGGATCTCGACGGGGGCGCCCGGCGCGTCCACCGTGACGCCCGGCAGCCGCTCCAGCAGGGCCGACACGAGCGGGTCGTGGCGGCGGTGCGGGACGTAGCGCACCGGCCCGTCGGCGGCGATCCCGCGCACCCAGGCCGCGTAGCGGTCGGCGTGCACCAGCCCGTCGGCCACGAGGGCGGAGCCGACGACGACGGTCGACTCGGCCGGCGCGTTGCGCTGCGGGCGCGAGCGCAGCCACGCGAAGTCGTGGGGCCGCACGGCCACGCCGAGGTCGCGCAGCCCGGCGAGCGTCTCGTCGTCCAGCGGGATCGTCGTGCACAGGGTGAGGCGGCCCGCAGCGACGACGCGGCGCAGCCGGCGCGCGGCGAGCGCGCCCAGGCCGTAGCGCAGCGGGTCGGGCGGTGCCGTCAGCCGGACGAGGGGGGAACCGGTGAGCACCCGCCGCGCCAGGTCGAGCGTGGCCAGCCCGTCGTCGACGACGACGAGGCGTTCCGGCGGCCGCGGCGCGCGCAGCAGCGCGGCCTGAAAGGCGCCGGAGAACGGGTCGCCCACCACCACGGTGTCGTCAGGCAGCCGGCGGGGTGCGGGCGCGGGCGCCACGTCGAGCCCGGCGGGCAGGCCCAGGGCGCGGACGGCGTCGATCCCGGCGGTGAGGGCCGGGACGTCGGCGCGGGCCAGCACGCGCGTGGTGGCACCGGCGTGGCCGGCGGCGTGCGCCTCGACGGCGCAGAGCAGCTGGAGCGGGGACTCGACGAGCGCGGTCACGCCGCCAGTCTCACCGCGGCGTGCGACGCGCAGGGGACGACGGCGTGGCCGCAGGGTGAACGTTGGGCAGCGCGGCCCGCCGCGGGGCCTGCCGCAGGGACGGCGCATGGACGGCGCATGGACCGCGGCCGACGACCGCGTCCGTGTGGCCGTGACCGCCGGAGACACCCTCGGGCGCCCTACGATGGGCCGGATGCTCGCGAGCCCCGGACCCCAGACGACCTCGCTCCCGCCCGGGAGCCACGCTGCCGCGACCTGGACGATCCCGGACGACTACGGCGGCATGACGTCGGCGCTGCTGCGCCGGTCGCGCGCGTTCGTCCAGGAGGCAGGGGTGCCCGTGCGCGTCCTCACCTTCTCGCCGGACCTCGACCTGGACGCCGCGCGCGCGATGCTCGAGGAGCGTGGCGAGCTGGTCCCCGGCCTCACCCTGCACAACGTGTGGCACGACGTGCGGTCGCTGCCGGACGAGGACGTCGCGCCCGGCCGAGGCGCCCGTCCCGCCGAGCGGCCGCGCGCCGAGCCGGGCGAGCTGGTGTGCACGGAGGAGAGGGCGGACGGCGAGGTGCTGCGCCAGCTGCACTTCCGGCCGGACGGCACGCTCGCCGCCGTGGACGAGCACGGTGGTTCCCGCCGCATCACCCTGTACGCCCGGGACGGCCGTCCCGGGCGGTCGTGGGCCTCCGCGTGGGCGCTCTACCGGCACTGGCTGGACGTGGTGCTGCCCGAGCGGCCCGCCTACGTCGTCGTCGACAGCAAGACGCTCGTGAAGTTCTTCGCCTCCGTGCAGCGACGCGACCTCTACACGGCCCACCTGGTGCACGGCGCGCACCTGTCGGCGGCGGCCACCGACGCGCACGGCCCGCTCACCGTGGCACGCACGCCGCTCGTCGAGCACCTCGACGACTACGACGCCGTGGTCTTCCTGACCGACGGGCAGCGGCGCGACGTCCTGGACCGGGTCGGTCCGCGCGACCACGCCTACGTGGTGCCCAACAGCACGGACCTGCCGGACGGGCCGCTGCCGGAGCACGCGGACAAGTACCGCGGGGCCGTCCTGGCCTCCCTGCACGGGCGCAAGCGGGTGGGGCAGGCCGTCATGGGCCTCGGGCGCGCGGCGCGGCGGACCGGCCTCGACCTCACCCTGGACGTGTACGGCGACGGCCCGATGCGGCCGCAGGTGGAGGCGCGCGCGGCGAAGGTGCCCGGGGTCACCCTGCACGGCTTCGTCCGGGGCGCCGCCGACCGGCTGGCCGACGCCTCGTTCCTGCTCCTCACCAGCCGTGCGGAGGGCCTGCCTCTCGTCTTCGCGGAGGCGATGGCCCGCGGGTGCGTGCCGATCGCGTACGACATCCGCTACGGGCCGGCCGACATCGTCACCGACGGCGTCGACGGCTTCCTCGTGCCCGACGGCGACCTCGACGCGCTCGCCGCGGCGATCGAGCGCTTCGTCACGCTGGACGACGCGACGGTGCGCGGGATGCGCGAGGCCGCGGTCGCGACGGCCGCGCGGTACTCGGACGCCGCGGTCGTCGAGCGCTGGGCCGAGGTGCTGCAGGACATGACCCGCCGCCGTCCGCCGTCGGCCCGCCGGCCGAGGACCCTGCGCCGGCTGGCCGGTATGCTGCGACGCGTCCCCCGCTGATCGACGACGCCCCTGGAGACCCATGCCTGCGACACCCCGGGGCGCCACGCTGCGGCGCCGGATCCGTTCCCTGGGAGGCAAGGTCGTCCGGCGGCTGGGGCTGCTGCCCGGCGGCATGCCCGACGGGCTCGGCGAGGACCAGGCGCTGCTCGGGACGTCGTGGCCGTACGAGGTGCTGGTCTACTTCGCGGACACCCCCGAGGCGCTCTACCAGATCGAGCAGTGGTACGACACGTTCCGGGCGCTGCACGCCGAGCACCCGGTGGTCGTCGTCACGCAGGACTCGCGCACGGCCCGCGCGATCCGCCGGGACAGCGGCCTGGACGTGCGCACCGTGGCGCACTACACGACGCTCGACGACGTCCTGGGCCGGTCCGCGACGAAGCTCGCGCTGTACGTGAACCACAACCCCGAGAACTTCACCTGCCTGCGGTTCGGGCAGCTCGTGCACGCGTCGTTGATGCACGGCGACAGCGACAAGCTCGTCACCGTGTCGAACCAGACGAAGGCCTACGACTTCTCGTTCGTCGCCGGGCAGGCCGCCGTCGAGCGCATGGCGCGCTTCAGCACCCTGTACGACGCGCACGCCCGGTGCGTCCCGGTGGGCCGGCCCCAGCTCGACGACCAGCTGCGCCTGCGTGCAGGGACCCCGCGGGGGCCGCTGCCCACCGTGCTCTACGCGCCCACCTGGGAGGGCGGGCAGCCGTCGGCCGAGTACGGCTCGGTCGCGACGCACGGCCTGGCGGTCGTGCGGGCCCTGGTGGAGTCCGGCCGCTACCGCGTGCTCTACCGCCCGCACCCGCTGACCGGGGTGCGGGTGGCGGCCTACGGCGACGCGGACGCCGCCATCCGCGACTACCTCGCGAGCGCACCGGCGCCGGCGGACGGCCCGGCGCACGGCACGGACACCCACGGCGACGTCGCGCCGGCCTTCGCCGCGGCGGACCTGCTGGTCTGCGACGTCTCCGGCGTCGCGATGGACTGGCTCGCCACGGGGGAGCCGATCGTGGTGACCCGCCCGGTGGGCGACGTCATCATCGCGTCGAGCCCCCTGCTCGAGCTCGCCCCGCAGCTGCCGGTGTCCGCCCTCGGCGACGTGGTCGCCACGGTGGACCGCGAGCTGACCCAGGACCCGACGCGCGGGCAGCGCCTCGCGCTGCGGGAGCACTACCTGGGCGACACGGCGCCCGGGGCGTCCACGCGCCGGTTCGTCGCGGCGTGCGAGCGCCTCATGGAGATCCGCGACCGCGAGGTCGCGCGGATCGCGGCCGGGGAGCCGCCCGCTGCGGGCTGACCGTTCTCAGCCGGCCGACGTGCCGGGGCGGGCGGCGACCATCGCGTCGCGGCGCTCCACGCAGCCGTCCACCAGCTCGAGGAAGCGCCGGCTGCTCTCGCCGCGCACGAAGCCGAAGTAGTGGTCGCGCAGCCGGACCCGCTCGTCGTGGTGGGGGTCCGCGGCGAGGTTCGCGGCGAGGAGGCCGGCGACGTCGCCGACGGAGTCGCCGTCGACGATGTCCACCGCGCCGGCGACGGGCGCCTCGGCGAGGATCCGGGTGCGGTCGGTGCGCCGGTCGGTGAGCACGATGGGCGCGTCGGGTCGCAGGTAGAGGAAGTCGAGCCCGACGGACGAGATGTCGGTCACCAGCAGGTCGGCGTCCTCGAAGAGGCCGAGGATGTCGGCGCCGAGCGGCTGCGCGTGGGGGGCGCCCGCGGCGGCGAGGAGACGCACGATCTCGGTGTGCGCGGCCACGATCGCGGGGTCCTCCGCGGTGAGCACGCGGGGGTGCGGCTTGTAGACCACGCGGACGTCCGGGCGGGCCAGCAGGGCGCGGACGATCGCCACGCCGTAGCGGTCCAGGGACGTGTAGTTGTTGGCGTCGTCCTCGCCCGACCAGGTGGGGGCGTACAGCGCGGTACGACGGCCGGGGGCGGCCCCCAGCACGGGCGGGACCTCCAGGTCGAGCTGAGGGCGCCCGCACACGACCAGCCGGTCGAGGTCGAAGTTGATCAGCGCCCGCCGGTGCCGCTCGACCGCCGCCTGCCCGGCGACGACGACGTGGTCGTAGGCCTTGGCCTGGTTGGAGACCATCGAGATCTTGTCGGACTCGCCGTGGTTGACGTGCACGTGCAGGGCGCGCTGGTAGATGAGCGACTGGAAGTTGCGCCAGCCGTTGTTCACGTAGATGACGGTCTTGACGTCGATCTGCTCGTAGAGGCGGCGCAGCCCGTCGAGCTGGAGGGCGAACAGCACGGGGAGGTGGGTGGTCGCCCGCAGCTCCTGGGTGAGCTCCCAGTTGCGGGTGACGACGGCGAGCGGGTGGTGCTCGGCGACGCGCTCGAGCACCGGCAGCCACTGCCGCAGCTGGTAGGCCTGGTCCGTCGTGTCCGCGAAGTAGGCGACCACCGGGTACAGGGGCAGCCCCTCGATCGGAGGGGAGAGCTCGGGCGGCTCGTCGCCGAGGGCGCGGGTCATGGCCTGCTTGGCGCGGACGCCCGCGCTCAGCAGCGCTCGGGCGGCCGCCCGGCGGGCACGCTGCGGCAGGGTGGGCTGCGGTGGGACGACGTGCGGCATCGGTGTCTTCCTGGAGGCGGGTCCGGGGGCGGGCCTGACGGCGCACCGAGTATTCCACGGTGCCCCGGGCCTATTGCGGGCACTCCCGGGAGCGTTTTCGGGGTGGGCTCCCGCTGTACTATCGACGGGGCCTGTCAGCCGCGGGCCGTACCTCAGAAGACGGGTATGCAAGTTACGTGACCACCGACACCACCACGGGCGCCGCGTCAGGCGACCGCGGGAAGCCGGGGCCTGGCCGAGACACGCTCCGCCCCCCGGACCCGATCGTGCCCGGCACGTCGTCGCAGGAGCGGCAGGCGATCGCGGAGCAGTACGGGCTGCGCCCCATGGGCGTCCGGCCCCCGCTCGGACGGTACGTCCGCGACGTCTCCTCCCGCTGGGCGTTCATCCGCGTGCTGGGCACGGCGACCGCCTACTCCAAGAACCAGAACAACTATCTGGGCCAGCTGTGGGCAGTCCTCAACCCGCTGCTCAACGCGATCGTCTACGTGCTGATCTTCGGCGTGCTGCTCAAGGCGACCCGCGGCCTGGAGAACGCCATCGCGTTCATCACCATCGGCACGTTCCTGTACCGGTTCTTCGAGCAGTCGGTGCACGCCGGGTCGCGGTCGATCGCGCAGAAGTCGAACCTCATCCGGTCGCTGCACTTCCCCCGGGCCGTGCTGCCGATCGCCCAGGTGGTGTCGCTGCTCACCACCCTCGTGCCCGCGCTGCTCGTGATGCTGGCGATCGTGCTGCTCAGCGGCCTGCTGCCGACCTACGCGAGCGTGCAGGTGACGTGGAGCTGGCTCCTGCTGCCCGCGCTCGTGGCGCTGCTGTGGATCTTCAACACCGGGATCGCGTTCGTCGTGGCCCGCGCCGTGGCGATCACGCCCGACCTCGACAACATCCTCGGGTTCATCCTGCGCCTGGTGATGTACGGCTCCGGCGTGATCTTCCCGGTGACGCACTACGTCGACAACCTCCCGGAGAGCGTCCAGGGCTGGGTCGGCCCGATCCTCGAGTACCAGCCCATCGGGGTCTTCCTCTACCTGGGTCGCTCGATCCTGACCCAGGAGCCGACGATGCCCCACGAGCCGTGGATGTGGGCGTGGGCGGTCGGCTGGGCGATCGTGGCGTTCATCGCCGGTTTCATCATCTTCTGGCGTGGAGAGGAGCGGTACGGCCGTGACTGAGTCCGACCTTCATCTCGACGTCGACCTCGACGAGGAGTTCGAGCCCGAGGACCTCGCGGGGCCCAAGCCGGTCGCGACCCTCGGGGACCCGGTCCTGGTCGTCGACGACCTGCACATCGTCTACCGCGTCTTCGGCGGCAAGGCGAAGCAGGTCGCCGCCAAGGGCGGAGCCAACGTGCGCGAGGCCGAGGCGCCCAAGCGCTCGTTCCTGCGCCGGCTGGTGAGCTCGACGTCCCAGCACGTGGGTGCGGTGAGCGAGGTGCACGCCGTCCGCGGCATCTCGTTCGTCGCCCGGCACGGCGAGTCCATCGGCATCGTCGGCATCAACGGGTCCGGCAAGAGCACGCTGCTGCGCGCGATCACCGGCCTCATCCCGCCGAAGTCCGGCTCGGTCTTCGTGGCCGGCGAGCCTGCGCTCCTGGGGGTCAACGCGGCCCTCATGCCGCAGCTGTCGGGGGAGCGGAACATCTGGATCGGCGGTCTCGCCCTCGGGCTGACGCCGAAGCAGGTCGAGGAGCGCTTCGACGACGTCGTCGACTTCGCCGACATCGGCGACTTCGTCTACATGCCGATGCGCACGTACTCGTCCGGCATGGGCGCCCGGCTGCGGTTCGCGATCTCGTCGGCGGCCACGCCGGACATCCTCATGATCGACGAGGCGCTGGCCACGGGCGACGCCGCGTTCAAGGCGCGCTCGAAGGCGCGCATCGACGAGGTGCGCAAGAACGCAGGCACGATCTTCCTGGTCAGCCACTCGATCAGCACGATCGAGGCGATGTGCACCCGCGTCCTGTGGGTGCACCAGGGCCAGCTCGTCAAGGACGGGCCGACCGACGAGGTGCTCGAGGAGTACCGCACCTTCGTGCGCGCCCACCGGGAGGCGAACTCGTCCGGTCGAGCCGGGGGCGTCGGCCCGCGCGCGCGGCGCAAGAAGAAGGCGGCGCAGGACTGACCGCACCCTCGTGAGCACCGCTCGAGCCCGCCCGGACCAGGTCCGGGTGGGCTCGAGCCGTGCCAGGGAAAACGCCGAGGAGGGTCAGTCGGCCAGCCGCTCGGCGAGCGCCGCACGGACCTGCGCGACGGCGTCGGCCACGTCGACCTGCGACGTGTCGATGACGAGGTCGGCGTCGGTCGGGACCTCGTAGGGCGAGGAGATGCCGGTGAACTCGGGCACCTCGCCGCGGCGTGCCTTCGCGTACAGGCCCTTGCGGTCGCGGGCCTCGCACACCTCCAGCGGGGTGCTGACGTGCACCAGCAGGAACGCGCCCGCGGGCTCGGCGAGCGCCCGCACGCGGGCGCGGCCCGAGGCGAACGGCGCGATCGGGGCGGCCACGGCCACGCCGCCGTGGGACGACACGAGCGAGGCCACGTAGCCGATGCGCTCCACGTTCAGCTCGCGCGACTCCTTGTCGAACCCGAGCCCCTTGGACAGGTGGTGGCGCACCTCGTCGCCGTCCAGCAGCGTGGTGTGCAGGCCCTCGTCGTCGAGCTCCGCCGCGAGGGCGCGGGCCACGGTCGACTTGCCGGAGCCGGACAGCCCGGTGAAGAACACGACGGCGCCCTGCCGGCGGGCGGTGCGGGCCGCGCGGGCGAGCTCGCCCGCGGCGGGCTCGTCGTAGAGCGCGGACACCTCGTCGGCCCACAGCGAGCCCAGGCGGTCGACCCGGGCCCGGTCCTCGGGGGAGCGGTGCGCGGCCAGCACCTCGGTGCGGGACGCGCCGTGGCGGGCGCCGACGTCGGGCCAGCGCAGCGCGTCGGGGGCGTCGGCCGGCCAGGGCACGACGACGACCTCGGCCTGGCGGCCGGCGCGGTCGAGCCGTGCCACCAGGTCGCGGGCCACGCGCACGAGCCCAGGCGCGCCCACGTGGCCGGCGGCGGGGGAGCGGCGGGACGCGGGCACCAGGAGCAGGACCTCCCCGGCGTCGCCGACGAGCGCCGGCAGGGCCTCGACCTCGGAGCGCGTCGGCGGCTCGGTGACCACGACCGCGACGGCTGCTCGCGTGCCGGGGCGCACCTCGTCGGCCGCCCGGCGCAGCGCGGGGTCCCAGTGCGGGCCTGCGGCGCGCGCGAACGGCTTGACGGCGCGCGGCGCGTCGTCGTCGACGACGACGGCCAGCGGCGTGTTCTCGGCGTCCGTCAGGGTGACGGGACCGGACGGCAGGCCGCGCGGGCGGATCCACGCGGCGCCACCGCCGAGCGCGAGCTCGAGCAGGTCGAGCTCGTCCGGGGACAGGACGTGCGTGGCGGTGGGGACGTCGGCGGGGGAGCCGGAGGTCGCGTGGGCGGGCTGAGTGGGCTGAGCGGCAGGTGTGGGCTCGGTCATGACGAGGGGGTGGCGTCCTTCGGTGCGGGCTCGGGCTGGCGTGCTGGCTGGCTGGCGGACTGGCGCGCCGGCGGGGTCGAGGGCAGGCCGGCGGGGTCGGTGGCGGCATCCTGCGCGGTGACCGTGCCGAGCGGCTTGGGCTTCGGGGGGAGCTTCTTGATGCGCTCCCGGACGAGGATCCACAGCAGGTTCCCGACGACGAGGGCGCCGACGGCGGCGGCGATCACGACGCCCAGCGACGCTCCCAGCAGCTTGAGGCCGGAGGCGAGCAGCAGGATCGCCAGCGCGCGGCGGATGATCCCGCCGGGCGCGCGGCTGGAGACGTGGGCGCCGAACCAGGCGCCGGGGATGGCGCCGATGAGCAGGGAGGTTGTCAGCCCGAGCTCGAAGTCCCCGTACAGGATGTGTCCCAGCGACGCGGCGGCGACCAGCGGGACGGCCTGCACCAGGTCGGTGCCCACGAGCTGGGAGGCCTTGAGCGCGGGGTAGAGCAGCAGCAGCACCACGATGATGATCGAGCCGGCGCCCACCGACGTCAGGCCCACCATCAGGCCGGCGACGGCCCCGAGCACCAGCGTCGGCACCTTGCGCACGACGACGTCCGGGCTGCTCGGCGCGGCGGGGCCCTCGCCGAGCGCCGTGCGGCGCTGGAGCATGCCGAGCACGGCGCGCACGACCAGGCCTGCGGAGGCGATCAGCAGCGCGACCCCGAGCACCTTCTTGAGGACCTCGTCGAAACCGTCCCCGAACGGCAGGTAGCGGATGAGGAGCGCTCCGGAGAACGCGGCGGGCACGGAGCCGATGCACAGCCACAGCACGAGCTGCAGGTTCACGGTCCGCCGCCGCAGGTGCACGATCGCGCCGGCCGGCTTCATGAAGAGGCTCGCGACGACGTCGGACGACACGGCCGTGAGCGGGTCCACGCGGAACACGAAGATCAGCATGGGCGTCATGAGCGCGCCGCCGCCCATGCCGGTCAGGCCCACGACGAAGCCCACGACGAGGCCACCGAGGACCAGCGGGAGGTCGACGCTCAAAAGGGCACCATTCCTATCGGATAAAACGAATTTCGATGTCGCGAACGCTCTCTCAGGACTTCATTCCTGGAATGGTAGCCTCGGCCGCGGCCCGCCAGGGCCTCGTCCAGAGTCGCCAGCCGAGGAGCTGCATGTCGTCGCCCACCCCGCCGTACCCGGACCCGGAGCTGCCCGACGGTGATCTCGCCGTCGCGCTCGCCCGTGGCGCCGGCGAGGTGCTGCTGGCCCTGCGGGCCGAGGTGGACGTCGCC
>NZ_JBHUWC010000145.1:0-10636 GCF_042670225.1 Isoptericola sp. NPDC057191
GCTCCGTACCTGCCGGGCCCCCGCCCGACCCTCGGGTCAGGCGGCGGCCGTCGCGGCGGCGCGCCGTCGCCGTCGCACGAGGCCGTGCTCGGCGGGCGGCACGTACGGGGCGAGCAGCAGCGGCATGCCCGCCTCCAGCGGGGTGCGGTCGGCCTTGAGGCCGTTGCACCGCTCGCACGCCGCGACCAGGTTGAGCCACGTCGAGTCGCCGCCGCGGGAGCGGGGGATCACGTGGTCGACGGTCTCCGCGGCGCCGCCGCAGTACGCGCACGCGCCGTCGCGCCGCTTCACCCCGTCCTTCGTGACCGCCGGCCGGCCGGCGGAGTGGTAGCGCCAGCGCATCGCGACGTACCGCACCAGGCGGAGCACCCGCGGCATCGGGTACGGCCCGAACCGGTGGCCCTCCACCGCCTCCTCGACCACCGCGACCTCGCGCACCAGCATCGTGATGGCGTGCTTGACCGACACGCGGTGCAGGGGCTCGTAGCCCGCGTTGAGCACCAGGACGTCGGCCACGGTCGTGCTCCCTCCTCGGCCGGCCCGCACACCGTGTGAAGCAGATCACAGCATGCTGCCGAGGTGAAAGTATGCCGCCGAAGCCTGGAAGTCCAGGGCATACGCCTCGACGGGACAGGTTCGGGGGGCAGGACGGCACCGCTGGAGCGGCCCGCGGCGGCAGCGAGACGACCGTCGTCACGAGGTCGGAGCCCGCGACCTCACGCGTCGTCCAGGGTCAGCGGGCGCACCTGCCCGCCGGCGGCGACGAAGAAGCCGCGCAGCCGGACGTCCTGGGCGGCGGCCTGCTCGCGCAGGCCGCGGTTCCAGGCACGGTCGTCGGCGGTGACGGTGGCGTCACCGGGCCGGTCCAGCACGGCGACGGCGGAGCCGCCGGGTGCCTCGTCGTCGACGACGCTGCGCAGCACGGCGCTCAGCCCGGCGAGGATCTCCGGGTCGGGTCGGGCGGGCACGTCCTCGAGGGGCAGCGCGACGCCGAGGAGCCGGTCGTCGGCGTCGAGCCAGGTGACGGTGAGGGTGCGCCGGCGTGCGAACGTGCCGTCGGCGAGGAATCGGGCGAGCTCCAGGAGCGCGGCGTCGTCGGCGACCAGGTCGCCCGGGCGGAAGGTGAGGGTGGTGTCCATGCCTCGTCACTCTGCCGCAGCGGCGCCGACGCCCCCGGCCGTTGTCCACAGCCCCCGGCGCCAACTCGCCGAACAGGCGGTGACGCACGCTCTGACCGCTCAGAACGTGCGTAACCACCTGTTCGGCGACCGGGCCGGGGGCGCTCAGCCGGCCAGGTAGCGGGCGTAGGCGCCGGTGGTGAGGAACGGCGGGAACTCCTCGCCGAGCGCGACCTCGCGGAACAGGGCCGCCGCGTCGTCGAACCGGTCGCCGGGCGACCGCGGCAGCCCGCGCAGCACGTCGCGCAGCACGGCCTCGCAGCGCACGCGCGTGATCGGCAGGCCGTCCTCCGTCGTCGTGCCCGACGCCACCCACTGCCACACCTGCGAGCGGGAGATCTCCGCCGTGGCCGCGTCCTCCATGAGGTGGTCGATGGCCGCCGCGCCCACGCCGCGCAGCCACGACTCGATGTACCGCACCCCGACGGAGACGTTGGTGCGCAGCCCCGCGGCGCTGACCGTCGCGCCCGACCGGCGGGCCGACGCGACGTCGAGCAGCTCGGCCTGGCCCACCTCGACGTCGTCCCGCAGCCGGTCCACCTGGTGCTCACGCTCGCCCAGCACCTCGTCGAACGCGCCGCGCGCCACCTCCACCAGGTCCGGGTGGGCCACCCAGGTGCCGTCGAAGCCGTCGTGCGCCTCGCGGGTCTTGTCGGTCCACACCTGCTCGACGGCGCGCTCGGTCACCTCGGGGGAGCGGCGGTCAGGGACGAAGGCGCTCATCCCGCCGATGGCGTGCGCCCCGCGCCGGTGGCACGTGGCGACCAGCAGCTCCGTGTACGCCCGCATGAACGGCGCCGTCATCGTCACCTGCGCCCGGTCGGGCAGCACGTACGACGACCCCCGCGTGCGGAAGCACTTGATGACCGAGAACAGGTAGTCCCAGCGGCCCGCGTTCAGCCCCGCGCAGTGGTCGCGCAGCTCGTAGAGGATCTCCTCCATCTCGAAAGCGGCGGGCAGCGTCTCGATGAGGACGGTCGCCCGGACGGTGCCCCGCGGGATGCCGAGGGCGTCCTGCGCCACCTCGAAGACCTCGTTCCACAGCCGCGCCTCTCGGTAGCCCTCCAGCTTGGGGAGGTAGAAGTACGGCCCCCGCCCCCGGGCGCCCAGCTCGGCCGCGTTGTGGAACAGGTACAGGCCGAAGTCGACCAGGGTGCCCGACGCCGGCTGCGTGGACCCGTCGGGCCCGGTGTAGGCCAGGTGCGACTCGAACAGGTGCCACCCGCGCGGCCGGAAGACGATCGTCGGCAGCTCGGTCAGGTCCGTCGAGCGCAGGGCGTACCGCTTGCCCGCGGGGTTGGTGAAGGTCAGCGTGCCGCGGATCGCGTCGTGCAGGGCGAGCTGGCCCTCGACGACGTTCCGCCAGGTCGGCGACTGCGCGTCCTCGGCGTCGGCCAGCCAGCACCGGGCGCCCGAGTTGAGCGCGTTGATCGTCATCTTCGGGTCCGTCGGTCCCGTGATCTCGACCCGCCGGTCGCCCAGCCCGGGCGCCCCGGCCGAGCCGGCGACCCGCCAGGACGGGTCGTCGCGCACGGGCCGGGTGGCCGGGTGGAAGTCCGGGTCGTCGCCGTCGGCGATGCGCCGCATGCGGCGCTGGCGCTCCAGCAGGAGCGACGTGCGGTCGTCGGCGAACCGGTCGTGCAGCAGCGCCAGGAAGGCCAGCGCCTGCGGGGTGAGGATCTCCTCGTCGCGCGGCCCCAGGGGCGCCGTGACGGTGAGGTGCCCTGCGCCGAGGGTCGCCGTGCCCCAGGCCGACGGCCCGGGCGCCGTGTCGGCGAGCGGGGTGCCGACGGCCGGCGCGACGACCGGCACCGGGGCGGTGCGCGGGGGAGCGGTGGTCGGGGACGTGAGCGTGGTCATGGCGTGCCTCCGGGCGTCGGGGCTGGGCGGGGGTGGGGCTGAGCGGGCGTGGCAGGGTCAGAACTGCGCGGCCTCGGTGGAGCCGGCGAGCGCGAGGGTGGCGGCGTCGGGGTTGAGCGCCGTCGACACGCGGTCGAAGTAGCCGGTGCCCACCTCGCGCTGGTGCTTCGTCGCGGTGTAGCCGCGCTCCTCGGCGGCGAGCTCGGCCTCCTGCAGCCGCACGTAGGCGGACATCTGCTCGCGGGCGTAGCCGTGGGCGAGGTCGAACATCGAGTAGTTGAGGGCGTGGAAGCCGGCGAGGGTGATGAACTGGAAGGTGTAGCCCATCGCGCCGAGCTCGCGCTGGAACGTCGCGATCGTCGCGTCGTCCAGGTGCTTCTTCCAGTTGAACGACGGCGAGCAGTTGTAGGCGAGCATCTGGTCGGGGAAGTCGGCCTTGACGGCTTCGGCGAAGGTCCGCGCGAGCTCCAGGTCGGGGGTGCCCGTCTCCATCCAGATGAGGTCGGCGTACGGGGCGTAGGCCTTGGCGCGGGCGATGCAGGGCTCGATGCCGTTGCGCACCTCGTAGAAGCCCTCGCCCGTGCGCCCGCCGGTGAGGAACTCGCGGTCGCGCTCGTCGACGTCCGAGGTGATCAGCGTCGCGGCCTCGGCGTCCGTGCGGGCGATGACGACGCTCGGCACGTCCGAGACGTCGGCCGCGAGGCGTGCCGCGTTGAGGGTGCGCACGTGCTGCTGCGTCGGGACGAGCACCTTGCCGCCCAGGTGGCCGCACTTCTTCTCGCTGGCGAGCTGGTCCTCCCAGTGCACGCCGGCCGCGCCGGACGCGATCATCGAGCGCATCAGCTCGTACGCGTTGAGCGGCCCGCCGAAGCCGGCCTCGGCGTCGGCCACGATCGGGGCCAGCCAGTCGATGGACGGCGTGGTGCCGTTCGCGGAGCTCTCCGCGACGTCGATCTGGTCGGCGCGCAGCAGCGCGTTGTTGATGCGGCGCACCACGGCCGGCACCGAGTTGGCCGGGTAGAGCGACTGGTCGGGGTAGGTCTGGCCCGCGAGGTTCGCGTCGCCCGCGACCTGCCAGCCGGAGAGGTAGATGGCCTGCAGGCCGGCCTTCACCTGCTGCACGGCCTGGTTGCCGGTCAGGGCGCCGAGAGCGTTGACGAAGTCCTCCTCGTGCAGCTGGCGCCACAGGCGCTCGGCGCCGCGCCGGGCCAGGGTGAACTCCTCGCCGACCGATCCGCGCAGCGCGACGACGTCCTCGGCGGTGTAGGTGCGCCGGACGCCCGCCCAGCGGGGGTCGGTCGCCCACTGCTCGGCCAGCTCCGCGGCGGTCTGCGTCTGGTCGCCGGCCCGGTGGGCGGCGCTGCGGGGCTCGAGGATCGCGGTCATGTCGTGCCTCTCTCGTCTCTCGTCGTGCGGCGACGGCGGTGTCCCGCCGTCGTCCTTGACCACGACCCTGGCCCGGCGCGCCACCCCGCGGCCAGGACTGTCGCGGAGAACTTTGCGGGTTCTTCTCCTGGACGGAAGGTGTGCGCCGTGTCACCCTCGAGCATGGCGATCTCGACCGACCCTCGGCCCGGTACCCGGGACGACGCGACGCTGCCGATCGATCAGGAGGCGGACGCCCTCACGATCGGCCGCCGCATCCGGCACCTGCGCACCCGTCGCGGCATGACCCTGGAACAGCTCGGGGAGGCCATCGGACGTGCCCCGTCACAGGTCTCGATGCTCGAGAACGGCAAGCGTGAGCCCACGATCGCGCGCCTGCAGGCGGTCGCGCGTGCCCTCGGCGCCACCGTCGAGGACCTCCTGTCGGCCGAGCCGCCGTCGCACCGCGACGCGCTCGAGATCGAGCTGGAGCGCGTGCAAAGAGGGTCCCTCTTCTCCGCGCTCGGGGTGCGCCCCGTGAAGGTGGGCAAGTCGCTCCCGACCGACGCGCTCGAGGCCATCGTGGGGCTGCAGCGCGAGCTCGAGCGGCTGCACTCCGAGCGCGCCCTGACCCCCGAGGAGGCGCGGCGGGCCAACACCGAGCTGCGCGCCGACATGCGCGCGCAGGACAACTACTTCCCCGACCTGGAGATCGTCGCCCGTCGCCTGCTGGACGACGTCGGTCACGGTCGCGGGCCGCTGCCGCAGCGCGCCGTGGGGGAGCTGGCCGCCCACCTGGGGTTCTCGATCCACTACGAGCCGGACCTGCCGCAGTCCACGCGCGCGGTGATCGACCAGCGGCACCGCCGCGTCTACCTGCCGAGCAACGGGATCCGCGGGCGGTCCGAGGCACGCTCGGCCGTGCTCCAGGCGCTCGCCTCGCACGTGCTGGAGCATGCCGAGCCGCGCGACTACCGCGAGTTCCTGCGCCAGCGGGTCGAGGCGAACTACCTGTGCGCGGCGCTGCTGGTGCCCGAGCGGGAGGCGGTGAAGCAGCTGCGCGAGGCGAAGGAGGCGCGCGCGATCTCGCTGGAGGACCTGCGCGACGCGTTCGCCGTCTCCTACGAGACGGTGGCGCACCGGTTCACGAACCTGGCCACCCGGCACCTGGGCATCCCGGTGCACTTCATGAAGGTCCACGAGTCGGGCGCGATCCATAAGGCGTACGAGAACGACGGGGTGCGGTTCCCGTCCGACCCGCTGGGCACGGTCGAGGGGCAGCACGTCTGCCGGCACTGGACCGCCCGCGTGGTGTTCGGGATCGCCGACCGGCTCAGCCCGTACTACCAGTACACGGACACGCCGACGGGCACGTACTGGTGCACGTCGCGGGTGCAGGACACGGCGGACGGGCGGTTCTCCGTGAGCGTCGGGGTGCCGTTCGCGCAGGTCAAGTGGTTCCTCGGCCGGGAGACGACGGCGCGCAGCACGTCCCGCTGCCCCGACGAGGGCTGTTGTCGGCGCCCGGCCGCTCCGCTCGCCCGGCGGTGGGACGGTCACGCCTTCCCGAGCGCCCGTCCGCACGCGTCGATGCTCGCGGCGATGCCGTCCGGCGCGTTCCCCGGCGTCGACACGACCGAGGTCTACGAGTTCCTCGAGCGACACGCACCGGCCGCCGACTGACGCCGAACAGGTGGTTGTTCACCTTCTGAGCGGGTATTCCGTGCGGAACCGCCTGGTCGGCGGGGGTGGTCGCGGTCAGTCGTGCCAGGCGCCCACCCACTCGTCCCAGCGAGGGCCGTCGCCGAGGCTGTCGCCGTCGCGGGTGCGCGCCCGCAGACCCGCGAGGACGAGCGCGAGATAGCGCAGGTGCAGAGCGTCCGCCTCGGCGCGCGGGAACGGCAGCGACGGGCGCAGGTGCAGCAGCAGCTGCATGACGTCGGCGCTCGTGAACCCGTCCGGCAGGAGGCCGGCAGCGCGGTCGTGGGCGACCAGCCGCTCGAGGCCTGCGCCCAGGTCCTCGGACGCCGCCGCCAGGTCGGCGGGCAGCGGGCCGCCCGCACCGGTGGGCCGCAGCAGCGGCCCGGTGGCGCCGGTGATCTGCCGGGCGAGGAACGCGCCCACCGCGCCGCCGCCGTCGAACGTGCCGTCGGCCGCTGCCTCGGACGCGCTCACGACATCGTCGGCGACCTCGGCCGCGAGCCGCGCGGCGTCGCGCACGGCCTGGACGTGGAGCGCCTCGACCAGGGCCTCCTTGGTGGGGTAGCGGCGGTACACCGAGCCGACCCCGACGCCGGCGTGCCGTGCGACGTCGGCCATGGAAGCGCCCGGCCCCTGGGCGGCGAAGACCTCGCGGGCGGCGGCGAGGACGGCGGTGTCGTTCGCACGGGCCTCGCGCAGCCGGCCCGGGAGCGGGCGGTCGGCGGGCGGGAGGTCGTCGGCGCGGGCGGCGGGAGGCACGCGCACCACGGTAGTCGTCGCGGCGGTGCTACAGTGAATCGGAACGATGATTCCGTTCCGATTCAGCGGGACCCGGGTGGAACCGGGCCGCTCTCGGGACCGGGTCGTCGAGCCGACCACCCGGCCCCGCGCGACGAGGCGCAGCCCACCCACGTCCCCAGAGAGCGAGCACGCCGTGCCTCCGACCAGTACCGCCACGTCCACCGGCGGACCCCAGACCCCCAGCAGCCCCGGCGGTCCCAGCAGCCCCGTGCCCCCGGCCCACCTCGCCGCTCCCGACAGCACGGTGGTCCGCCACCCCGGCCGGGTGACGTTCGCCCTGAGCGCCGCGGTGCTGGCGTTCTCGCTCATGCAGACGCTCGTCGTCCCGGCGCTGCCCACGCTGGGGCGAGAGCTCGGCGCGAGCGCCCAGGGCACGGGCTGGATCCTGACCGCCTTCCTGCTCGCCGGCGCTGTCCTGGCGCCCGTCGTCGGGAACCTCGGGGACCGGTTCGGTCACCGCCGCGTGCTGCTCGGCGCGATGCTCGTCTTCGCAGGCGCGACGGCGCTCGCGGCGGCGGCCCCGAGCCTCGGGGTGCTGCTCGCCGCGCGCGTCGTGCAGGGCGTGAGCACGGCGACGTTCCCGCTCGCCCTCGCTCTGGCGCGCTCGGTGCTGGCAGGCCCGCGCCTCGCGGCCGCGTTCGGCTGGATCCCCGGGATGATCGGGCTCGGCGCGGGTGCGGCGCTCGTCGTGGGCGGCGTCGTCGTCGACGCGCTCTCCTGGCGGTGGCTGTTCGTGCTCGGCGCCGCGCTCATCCTCGTCGCCGCCGCGCTCGTTGCGGCGTGGGTGCCGCGCGGCGGTGCCCCCGCGGTGCGTCGACGCACCGACTGGCCGGGCATCGCCCTGCTGGCGGGCGGCCTCGTCGGTGTCCTGCTCGCCGTGTCCCAGGGCGGCAGCTGGGGCTGGGCCTCCGCCCGGACCCTCGCCGTGGGCGTCGCCGGGGTGCTGCTCCTCGTCGCTCTCGTGCTCGTCGAGCTGCGCACCGCCGCGCCGGTGGTCGACGTGCGGACGTTCCGCCACGGTCCGCTCGTCCTCGTCAGCCTCCTGACGGTCGCCGTCGGGTTCGTGCCCTACGTCTGCTACGTCGCGCTGCCGCTGCTCATGCAGGCCCCCGCCGGCACCGGGTACGGCCACGGGATGAGCGTCACCGTCTCCGCGCTCGCCATGCTGCCGAGCGCCGTGCTGGTCTTCCTGGGCGGTCGTGCCACGCCGTGGCTGGTGCGCCGGGCGGGCGCCGGGGGAGCGGCCGTGACCGCCGCCGCGGTCATGGCGGTGGGCGCGGCGGGTCTCGCGCTCTGGCCGACGACGTCGTGGCTCGTCGTGGTGGCGTTTTCCGTGCTCGGCCTGGGCAACGGCATCGGCTACGCGATCTGCGCGCAGCTCGTCGTGAGCTGGTCGCCGCCCACCGAGACGGGTGCCGCGACCGGGCTCAACAGCGTCGTCCGCACCGTCGGCTCGGCGGCCGCGGCGCCGGTCGTGACGGCGCTGCTCGCCGCGGCCACGACCGACCTCGCCGCGGCCTACTCTGCCGCGTTCTGGGTGGCGGCGGCGGTCAGCGTGGTCGGCGTCCTGGTCGCCCTCGTGCTGGCGGCACGCTCCCGCCGGCCCGTCTGAGCCCTGGAAGACTCACGCTCGGCGCCGCGACTCGGCCGGGCGGGACGGCGTCGAGGGACACGGTGAGGGGTGCGCCGGTCGCCGCCACCACGTCGTCGACGGAGACGCCCGGCGCGAGCTCGCGGAGCACGAAGCCGTCGGCGGCCACGTCGAGCACCGCGAGGTCGGTGATGACGCGGTGCACGACACCGCGGCCCGTCAGCGGCAGCGTGCAGGCGGGGAGCAGCTTGGGCGAGCCGTCCTTCGCGTTGTGCTCCATGAGGACGACGACGCGGCGGGCGCCGTGCACGAGGTCCATGGCCCCGCCGGGGCCCTTGACCATCTTTCCGGGGATCATCCAGTTGGCGAGGTCGCCCGTGGCGGAGACCTGCATCGCGCCGAGGATCGCGGCGTCGATCTTGCCGCCGCGGATCATGCCGAAGCTGGTCGCGGAGTCGAACACCGAGGCACCCGGCAGCAGGGTGACGGTCTCCTTGCCGGCGTTGATGAGGTCGGGATCCACCGCGTCCTCGGCGGGGTAGGGACCCACTCCCAGCAGCCCGTTCTCCGACTGCAGCACCACCTGACGGTCCGGTGGCACGTGGTTCGGCACGAGCGTCGGCAGGCCGATACCCAGGTTCACGTACCAGCCGTCGGACAGCTCCGCCGCGGCGCGCGCGGCCATCTCGTCACGGGTGAGAGGCACGTCTCAGCCCTCCTTCGCGGTCGTGGTGGTGCGCTTCTCGACCCGCTTCTCCCCGCCGGGCACATGGACCACGCGGTGGACGTAGACGCCCGGGAGGTGCACGTCGTCCGGGTCGATCTCCCCGGGTTCGACGAGCTCCTCGACCTGCGCCACGCACACCCGGCCCGCCATCGCGGCGAGGGGAGAGAAGTTCCGGGCGGAGCGGTGGAAGACGAGGTTGCCGTGCCGGTCGCCGCGCGCGGCGTGCACGAGGGCGAAGTCGGTCGTGATCGCCTCCTCCAGGACGAACTCTGCGCTCGTGCCGTCAGCGGCGGTGAAGCTGCGCACCTCCTTGCGCGGGGATGCCACCGCGACGCCGCCTGCGCCGTCGAACCGCCGCGGCAGACCGCCGTCGGCCACCTGCGTGCCGACCCCGGTGCGGGTCCAGAAGCCGGCGATCCCCGCGCCGCCCGCACGCAGCTGCTCGGCGAGCGTGCCCTGCGGTGTCAGGACCAGCTCCAGCTCGCCGGCCAGGAACTGCCGCTCGAACTCCTTGTTCTCGCCCACGTACGAGCTGGTCATGCGCCGGATGCGTCCGGCGCCGAGCAGCAGGCCGAGGCCCCAGTCGTCGACGCCGCAGTTGTTGCTCACCACCGACAGGCTGGTGGTGCCGCGGGCGAGCAGGGCGTCGACGAGCGCGACGGGCGTGCCGCACAGCCCGAAGCCGCCGACGGCGAGCGACGCGCCGTCCGGCACGTCGGCGACCGCCTCCGCTGCGGTGGCGACCACCACGTCCAGGCCCGTCATCGCGCGCTCCAGCCGCCGTCGACGGTCCACGAGGCGCCGGTGACCATCGAGGCGTCGGGTCCCGTGAGCCAGCCGACCAGCGACGCGACCTCCCCGGGCTCCACGAGCCGCTTGATCGCGGTCTCGGCGAGCATCACGTCGGCCAGCACGTCGGCCTCGGCGATGCCGTGGGCCGCCGCCTGGTCCGCGACCTGCCGTTCCACCAGCGGGGTGCGCACGTAGCCGGGGTTCACGCAGACGCTCGTGACGCCTCGCGGTCCGCCCTCGAGAGCCACCGTCTTGGACAGCCCCTCCAGTCCGTGCTTCGCGGAGACGTACGCGGCCTTGAACGGCGAGGCGACCAGCCCGTGCACCGAGGAGACGTTGACGACCCGCCCCCACGCCTGGCCGTACATGTGGGGCAGCGCGGCGCGGACCAGGAGGAAGGGCGCCTCGAGCATGAGGCGGTGGATGAGCCGGAAGTCGTCCGGCGCGAGGTCCTCGATCGCGCTGACCCGCTGGATCCCTGCGTTGTTGACGAGGACGTCGATGTCGAGGCGCAGGTCGTCCAGGCCACGGGTGTCCGCGAGGTCCACGACCCACGCCTCCCCGTCGAGCTCGTCCGCGAGGCGCTTCGCCCCGTCCGGGTCGACGTCGGCGACGACGACG
>NZ_JBHUWC010000146.1:0-10580 GCF_042670225.1 Isoptericola sp. NPDC057191
GGCCCCGAGATCTCTCGGGGCCCTTCGTCGTGCCGGTCGTGCCGGTCGTGCCGGGATCAGTGCTTCGCGACCGCCTTCTCGGCGCCGGCGCCCGTGAGCGAGCGGACCTCCATCTCGGCGAACTTCTCCGGGTGCGGCTTCTCCTTGGACAGGAAGGTGCCGACGATCCCGAGCAGGAAGCCCAGCGGGATCGACACCAGGCCGGGGTTCGTGAGCGGGAAGACGGCGAAGTCGGCGGACGGGAACATCGCCTTCTCGTCGCCCGACACCGTGGGCGACAGGACGATGAGCACGATGCACGAGACGAGCCCGCCGTAGATGCTCCACAGCGCGCCCGAGGTGTTGAACCGCTTCCAGAAGAGGGAGAACACGATCGTGGGCAGGTTGGCCGAGGCCGCCACCGCGAACGCGAGCGCCACGAGGAACGCGACGTTCTGGTTCTGGGCGAACACGCCGCCGACGATCGCGACGATGCCGATCACGACGACCGTCCAGCGCGCGATCCGCACCTCGGAGTCAGGCTTGACCTGCCCCTTCTTGATGACGTTGGCGTAGATGTCGTGCGAGAAGCTGGCCGCCGCCGTGATCGTCAGGCCGGCCACGACGGCGAGGATCGTGGCGAACGCGACCGCCGAGATCACGCCCAGCAGGATCTCGCCGCCGAGCGCGAACGCCAGCAGCGGCGCTGCCGAGTTCACCCCGCCGGGCGCGTTCAGGATCGCGTCGGGACCCACCAGGGCGCCTGCGCCGTACCCGAGCACCAGGGTGAACAGGTAGAAGATCCCGATCAGCCAGATCGCCCAGACCACCGAGCGGCGCGCCTCCTTGGCGGTGGGGACCGTGTAGAAGCGCATGAGCACGTGGGGCAGGCCCGCGGTGCCGAGCACCAGGGCCAGCGCCAGAGACAGGAAGCTCAGCTTGGTGGTGCCGGACAGGCCGTACTGCTTGCCGGGCTCGAGCAGCGCCTGGCCTCCTTCGCCGGCCGCGTCGACGGCGCCGCCGAGCACGTCGGAGAGGTTGAAGCCGAACTTGGCCAGCACCCAGAACGTCATCACCGCGGCGCCCACGATGAGCAGCACCGCCTTGATGATCTGCACCCAGGTGGTGCCCTTCATGCCGCCGACCAGCACGTAGAGGATCATGAGCGCGCCGACGACGGCGATGACGAGGCTCTGCCCGGCGCGGCTGTCGACGCCGAGCAGCAGGGCGACGAGGCCGCCGGCGCCCGCCATCTGGGCGAGCAGGTAGAAGAAGACCACGAGCAGCGTGGCCAGCGCCGCCGCCATCCGGACCGGGCGCTGGCGCAGGCGGAACGACAGGACGTCCGCCATCGTGAACTTGCCGGTGTTGCGCAACAGCTCGGCGACCAGCAGCAGGGCCACGAGCCAGGCGACGAGGAAGCCGATCGAGTAGAGGAAGCCGTCGTAGCCGTTGATCGCGATGGCGCCGCAGATACCGAGGAACGACGCCGCGGAGAGGTAGTCGCCCGCGATCGCGGTGCCGTTCTGCGGGCCGGTGAAGTTGCGCCCGCCGGCGTAGAAGTCCGCCGCGGACTTGTTCTGCCGAGACGCCCGGAACACGATGACCAGCGTCACCACCACGAAAGCGGCGAAGATGCCGATGTTCACCCAGGGGTTGCCGACGTCGGTGGCCTCCGCCGCGGAGACGACGGGGGTCCCGGACGCTCCCGCGACCGTCGATGCCAGGATGCCGCTCACAGCTCGCCCTCCTCGATCTCACGGCGCAGCGCGTCGGCCCGCGCGTCGAACTTCCGGTTCGCCCAGCGGGCGTAGAGCATCGTGATGACGAAGGTGGAGACGAACTGGCCGAGCCCGAAGAGCAGGCCGACCGTGATGTTGCTGCCGCCCAGCCGGATGCTCATGAAGTCGTGGGCGTAGTTCGCGAGCAGGACGTAGACGAAGTACCAGACGAGGAACAGGGCCGTCATCGGGAACACGAAGTTCCGGAACGCGCGTCGCAGCCCCTGGAACTCCTGGGACCGCTGCACCCGTTGGTACTCGGTCTCCCCCGGTGGCGGCCCCGCCGTGGACAGGTCGCTCATGATGCCTCCGTTGGCTCATGCGATCGGCCCGGGGCCACGCTGCCCCGGTTGAGAACGTTTCGCGAGGCACACCCTGCTAGAGGCGGCGCATGTGGCGCAAGCCACAAAACGGCGCGTCGGGAAGTCGGCAGCCGCCGCGTCGCGGTCAGCGGCGCACGTACTCCAGGTCTGTAACGACGCGGCCGGCCGTCGTGCCCTTCTTCTCGAAGCTGGTCAGCACCCGGCCGTCGAACCGCGGCGCCCGCACGCCCGCGCCGTGCGCGTTGCGGAAGTCCTCGCTCGCCTCGAGCACCTGGACCATCTGGTCCGCGTACTCGACCCAGTCGGTGGCGAGGCGGAGCACCCCGCCGGGGCGCAGCACCCGGGCGGCGAGCGCGGCGAACTCCGGGGTGACCAGGCGCCGCTTCTGGTGGCGCGACTTGTGCCACGGGTCGGGGAAGAACACCCACAGCTCGTCGACGGCGCCGGCGGGCAGCGCCGTGGCGAGCAGCTCCGCGGCGTTCGCCTGCACGAGGCGCAGGTTGCCGAGCTCGTTCCCCGGGGCGCCGCCGTCACGGCCCGGGTCGGCCCCGGCGTGCCCGGCGCGCACGATGGCCTGGGCCAGTCCGGGGGTGTAGACCTCGACGGCCAGGTGGTCGCGCTCGGGGTGCGCCGCCGCGGCCGCCACGATCGCCTCGCCCTGGCCGGAGCCGACCTCGACCACCAGCGGCGCCGTGCGGCCGAACACCTGCGCGGGCTCGAGGCGCCAGCCTGGGTCGACCGACGTGACCGCGAGGTCACGCGGCACGTCGACGAGGTACCGGTCACGGCGCGTGTCCCACGCCTTGCGCTGCGCGGCGGTGAGCCGCGCGCTGCGTCGGACGAAGCTGACCGGCTGGCGACGGTAGCGAGGGTCGACGGGCTCGGTCGAGGGGGCGGTCGAGGGGGCGGTCGAGGGGTCGGCCGGCTCGGAGGTCACAGGATCGGGCACGGCTCCAGGGTAGACGGGCGGCGACCGGCCAGGGCCAGGAGGTCAGGCCAGGAGGCAGGCGAGTAGTTCAGGTCAGGAGCTGAGGCCGACGAGGGCGAGCAGCGCGGTGCCGTACGCCTCGGCCGGATCGTCGTCCGCGAAGGTCCGGCGCTCGCCGAGCAGCTCGACGTCGACCTCGTACCTCTCCCCCGCCCGGCGCAGCCCGAGGAACGTCGAGCGCAGCAGGTCGCGCAGCTGGTCCTCGCGCGGCAGCCAGAGCGCGTCCTCGATCGCCACGGAGTCGAGGGCCCACTCGGTGGTGCCGTTGAACCCGAGGATGGTGCCGGTCGGGAACTCGTGGGCCTGGATCGTCATCGTGCTGACGGTGAACACGTCGGCGGCCAGCTCGGGGGCGTCGATCTGGAACCGGTCGCCGTCGGCGGGATGCCAGATCAGGCCTGCGTCGCGCAGCCGGGCCGCGAGATCGGGAGAGATCATCGACACATCGTGCGCCCGATCGCGGCTCGGCGCGCGCCGTCCGCCCGCCTCGGCCGAGCCCAGCACGACGCCGGGCTCTCCTGGGACGACGAAGGCCCCCGCCTGGCGCCTCGCCAGGTCAGGGGCCTTCTTTCGGTGCGCCATCAGGGACTCGAACCCCGAACCCGCTGATTAAGAGTCAGCTGCTCTGCCAATTGAGCTAATGGCGCGCGACCAGAGGACGCCCGCGGCTTGCGCCCCGGACGGTCCTCGCACGACGAGGCCCTCGCGCTGCGAGGACCTCGTGCTGGTGCGCCATCAGGGACTCGAACCCCGAACCCGCTGATTAAGAGTCAGCTGCTCTGCCAATTGAGCTAATGGCGCCGGCGGTGAGAAACATTACCAGCCGTCGGCACGTGCCGGGAAACCGTCCCGCCCGGTCAGGGCTGTGACCTCGGCGACAGCCGTACGCCGGGCCATCGGACCCTCAGCGGAAGGCCTGGAGCCCCGTCAGGTGCCGGCCCAGGATCAGCGTGTGCACCTCGTCGGTGCCCTCGTACGTGCGCACCGACTCGAGGTTGGCGGCGTGCCGCATCGGCGAGTGTTCCAGCGTGATCCCGTCACCGCCGAGGACGGTGCGGGCGGTCCGGGCGACCTCGATCGCGGCGCGCACGTTGGCGAGCTTGCCCGCCGAGATCATGTGCGGCTCGAGCCGGCCGGCGTCCTTGAGCCGGCCGAGCCGGAGAGCGAGGAGCTGCGCGCGCGAAACCTCGAGCGCCATGTCCACGAGCTTCGCCTGGGTGAGCTGGAAGGAGGCCAGCGGCCGCCCGAACTGCTCCCGCTCCCCCGCGTGCCGCAGCGCGACCTCCAGGCAGTCGCGCGCGGCGCCCGTCGCGCCCCACGCGATGCCGTACCGCGCTTCGGCGAGGCAGGCGAACGGCCCGGCCAGGCCGGGGTGCCACGGCAGGATCGCGTCCGCCGGCAGGCGCACGTCGTCGAGCACGACGTCGCACTGCACGGACGCCCGCAGCGACAGCTTCGGCTCGATCGGCGTCGCGACGAACCCCGGTGTCGAGGTCGGGACCAGGAAGCCCCGCACGCGCGGTCCCGCTCCGCCCTCGTCGTCCGGGTCCGAGGCACGCGCCCACACCACGGCGACGTCCGCGACCGACGCCAGCCCGATCCACCGCTTGCGGCCCGAGAGCACCCAATCGTCACCCACGCGCGTCGCGGTCGTCCGCATCGCCGCCGGGTCAGATCCGGCGGTGGGCTCTGTGAGCGCGAAGCAGCCGATCAGCTCACCCGCCGCCATCCCGGGCAGCCATCGCTCCCGCTGCTCGCTCGACCCGTGCTTCGCGATCGCGGACATCGCCAGCGAACCCTGCACGGAGACGAACGTCCGGATCCCCGAGTCGCCCGCCTCGAGCTCGGCCATGGCGAGCCCGTACTCGACCGCCGACCGCCCGGCGCAGCCGTACCCGTGCAGGTGCATGCCGAGCAGGCCCGCGTCCGCGAGCCGCGGCACCAGGTCGAGCGGGAACACGCCGTCGGCGAACCAGCCCGCGACGTGCGGGCGGACGTGCTCGTCGACCAGCGCCCGCACCCGGTCGCGCGTCTCACGCTCCGCCGGGCTCAGGTCGTCGTCGAGCGCGAGCAGGTCGGCAGGTTCTGCGGGTCTGGCGTCGTCGCCGGTCATGCGCCCACTGTGTCAGAGGTAGAGCCCCGTGGCGCCGCCGTCGTCGTCCGACTCGGTGACGCCGTGCACGTCACGCTCGCGCAGCAGCACGTAGTCCGTGCCCCCGAGGTCCACCTCGGCGCGGTCCTCCGGGTCGTAGAGCACCCGGTCGCCCACGGCGACCTGGCGCACGTGCTCGCCCTTCGCCACCACCAGGGCCCAGGCGAGGCGCTTGGGCCCGGACGCGGTCGCGGGGATGACCAGGCCAGCCGTCGACTGCCGCTCGGACGAGTCCACCTCCGGCTGCACCAGCAGCCGGTCGTGCAGCATGCGGATGGGCAGCGGCGTGGTGCGGGGCGCGTCGGTCACGGGCTCCACGCTAGACGACCCGGGCGTCTAGGCTCGACGCCGAGCCCGCCCCGACCCGCCCCCGAAGGAGCCCCCGTGACCCGTCTCGCCGTCGGCGACGCCGCACCCGCCCTCGAGCTGCCCGCCGTCCTGCCCGACCCGTCGGGCACCGGGCACACCACCGGCACCTTCTCGCTGGCCGCCGCGCTCGCCGAGCCCGGCCGACAGGGCGTGGTCGTGTACTTCTATCCCGCAGCCATGACGCCCGGGTGCACCACCGAGGCGTGCGACTTCCGCGACTCGCTCGCCTCGCTGCAGGGCGCCGGGTACGGCGTCGTCGGCGTCTCGCCCGACGGCGTGGACAAGCTCGCCACGTTCGCCGAGCGGGACGCCCTGACGTTCCCCCTGCTGGCCGACACCGAGCACACCGCGCTCGAGGCGTGGGGCGCCTGGGGGGAGAAGAAGAACTACGGGAAGACGTACGTCGGCGTGGTCCGCTCGACCGTCGTCGTCGCCCCCGACGGCACCGTCGCCGTCGCGCAGTACAACGTCAAGGCCACCGGGCACGTCGCCCGGGTCCGCAAGACCCTCGGCCTCGACTGACGTCGATAGACTGCCGCTGCATGCGCGGGTGGTGGAACAGGCAGACACGCTGGTTTTAGGTACCAGTGTCTTCGGACGTGCGGGTTCGAGTCCCGCTCCGCGCACCGCTGACAGTCCGACGGCCGCCCCGGGGGTCCCCGGGGCGGCCGTCGTGCGTGGTGCCGGCGTCGCGGCGGTCAGGCCTGCGGAGCGCCGTCGTTCGCGGCAGCGATCTGGGCGCGCACCTCGTCCATGTCGAGGCCCTTGACGGCGTCGACGACCTGCTTGAGCGCGGGCGCGGGCAGCGCACCGGCCTGGTTGAAGACGAGGACGCCCTCGCGGAACGCCATCAGCGTCGGGATGGCGCTCACGCCCGCCGCGGCGGCGATGCGCTGGTTCGCCTCGGTGTCGAGCTTGGCGTGCACGACGTCCGCGTTCTCCTCGGACGACGCCTCGAAGACGGGCCCGAACTGCTTGCACGGGCCGCACCACTCGGCCCAGAAGTCGACCAGCACGATGTCGTTCTCGGTGACGGTCTTCTCGAAAGTGTCGTCGGTCAGCTCGACGGTAGCCATGGGTGTCCTTCCTCAGGGGTCTCCTGCGCACAGCGCCAGGACCCTCCCCAGTATTCCCGGGGCACCCGTCCCGGCGCACGGCGACCGGGGTGGCGACGGCACGCGACGAGGTACAGCCGGGTGCGGGCTGGTAGAAACGACCTGTGACGGACACGGCCGAGTTCCCTGGTGACGACGAGTTCTACCGCGACGAGCCGCAGCCCGCAGGCTGGCTCACCCCGGAGGACCTCGCGGCCGTACGCGCGCAGCTGCCCCTCGTCTACGTCGACGCGGTGCCGGTGCGCGTGGACGACTCGGGCGACGTCGTCGCCGTCGGGCTGCTGCTGCGCGTGACGCCGCTGGGTACGATGACCCGCGCGCTCGTCTCGGGACGCGTGCTCTACCACGAGCGGGTGCGCGACGCGCTGCTGCGCCACATCGAGAAGGACCTCGGACCGGTCGCGCTGCCGCAGGTGCCGGCGTCGCCGCAGCCCTTCACGGTGGCCGAGTACTTCCCCACGCCGGGCATCACGCCCTACCACGACCCGCGCCAGCACGCGGTCTCCCTGGCGTACGTCGTGCCCGTGACGGGCGACTGCCGCCCGCAGCAGGACGCGCTGGACCTCGCGTGGCTCACGCCCGAGGAGGCGTGCAGCGACACCGTCCAGGCGGAGATGATCCACGGCCAGGGCACGATCGTGAAGCAGGCGATGGCCTGGGCGGGTCGCCTCAGCTGAGGTCGAGCACCGGCCAGTCGGCGAGGTCGGCCCGCATGCGACGGTCGTGGGTCGCGACGACCACCGCCGCGGGGGTGGCGACCAGCGCCCGGGTGAGCTCGTCCACCAGATCCACCGACAGGTGGTTGGTGGGCTCGTCGAGCAGCAGCAGGTGCGGCGCGTGCAGCAGCGCCCGCGCGAGCTCGAACCGGCGCCGCTGCCCGGCGGACAGCTCGGCGAGCGGACGGTCGAGGTCCTCGTCGCTGAGCAGCCCGAGCGCCGCCACGGGCACGACGTGCTCGGGGTCCAGCTCGCCGCGTCCCAGCAGCTCCAGCGCCTCGGCCGCGTACGCGTCGAAGCCTGAGCGCCCGACGTCGTCCGGGCCTCCCGCCGGGGCGGCGCGGTCGGGCGCGAGCGCCGTCTCCTGCGTCACGACGCCGAGGCGTGCGCCGGCGGTCACGGACCGTGTCCCCCGCCCGAGCGCGACGCGGCCCGCGAGCGCCGCGAGCAGCGTCGACTTGCCCGCTCCGTTCGGCCCGACGACGAGCAGCCGTCCGGAGGGCGGCACGGCGACGCGCGTGCCGGGCAGGTCGAGCCGGACACCGCCGTCGTCCGCGACCACCCGGGGCGAGCGGACCTCGACGATCGGGTCGGCAGGGTCCCAGCCGGGCGACATGGCGGGCAGGTCCGGGAACGCGAGCCGCGCGGGCGGGACGGGCACCTCGACGGCCTCGGCCTCGAGCTTCTGCACCAGACGGTCCGCGGCCTTGACGTGCATGCGCGCCCGGGTGGCACGCCGGTGCTTCTGCGACCCCTTCTCGGGGCGCCACTCGTCGGACAGCCCCTCGTAGGAGGTGTCCAGCCGCTCGGCGAGCACGCGGGCGCGCTCCTGCTCGGCCCGGTAGCGCTGCCGCCACCGGTGCAGCGCCTGGTTCTTCGCGAACCGGTAAGCGAGGTAGCCCGGTTGGCCGTACAGCACGGGCCGGCCGTCCATGGACGGGTCGAGGTCGAGGATGGCGGTGGCGACGTCGTCGAGGAGCTCGCGGTCGTGCGTCACGACGACGACGCCGCCACGCCAGGCGACCAGCTCGCCCGTGAGGAACTCGATCGCCGAGTCGTCGAGGTGGTTGGTCGGCTCGTCGAGCAGCAGCAGGTCGGCGCGCTCGGCGAGCCGGCAGGCGAGGCGCACCCGGTAGCGCTGCCCGACCGAGAGCGTGTCCAGGCGGCGGTCCGGGTCACGCACGGCGTCCAGCCGGGTGAGCGCGACGTCGACGCGGCGGTCGGCGTCCCAGGCGGCCAGGTGCTCGGCGCGGGCGAGCAGGCCCGACAGCCGCCGCAGGTCGCCGGTCTCGTGGTCGAAGCCCGCGGCTTCCTTCTCGATCTCGGCGGCGAGGGCGCGTAGCCCGGCGAGCGTGCCCTGCACCAGGTCGCCGACCGTCTGGCCGTCCGCCGCGGCCAGCTCCTGCTCCACGAGCGCGACGCTCCCCCTGCGGCGCACCTCGCCGCGCCCGGGGCGCAGGTCGCCGGCCAGCAGGTGCAGCAGCGTGGACTTGCCGGAGCCGTTCTCCCCCACGACGCCCAGCCGGGTGCCGTCCGAGACGCGCAGGCTCACTCCGTCGAGCACCGGACGGCCGGGGTAGGCGAACGCGAGGTCCGTGGCGGTGAGGTGCACCCGCCAACCCTACGTGCGCGTCCTGGACGCTCCGGCCCCTGCGGGGCGCGGGTGGGGCTCGTCTAGGGTGGCGGCATGACTTCCCCCGCTTCCGAGGCCGTCCTGCGCGCCGACGGCCGCACGCCCGACCAGCTCCGTCCCGTCACGATCACGCGCGGGTGGACCGAGAACGCCGAGGGCTCCGTGCTGGTGGAGTTCGGCCGCACGCGCGTCCTGTGCACGGCGTCGTTCACCGAGGGCGTGCCGCGCTGGAAGAAGGGGTCGGGCGAGGGCTGGGTCACCGCCGAGTACGCCATGCTCCCCCGCGCGACGAACGACCGCAGCCAGCGCGAGTCCGTCAAGGGCAAGATCGGCGGCCGCACCCACGAGATCTCCCGCCTCATCGGCCGCGCGCTGCGCGCCGTCGTGGACGTCTCCGCCCTCGGCGAGAACACGATCGTGCTCGACTGCGACGTGCTCCAGGCCGACGGTGGCACGCGGACCGCGGCGATCACGGGTGCGTACGTCGCGCTGGCCGACGCGGTCGCGTGGGGCACCCGGCACGGGCACGTCACCGGGGGCAAGCGGGTGCTGACCGACTCGGTCGCGGCCGTGAGCGTCGGCATCATCGACGGCACCCCGATGCTGGACCTGCCCTACGTGGAGGACGTGCGGGCGCAGACCGACATGAACGTCGTGACGACGGGGTCCGGCGCGTTCGTCGAGGTCCAGGGCACCGCCGAGCACGCGCCGTTCGACCGCGCCGAGCTCGACGCCCTGCTCGACCTCGCGGTCGCCGGCACCGCGGACCTCACCGAGATCCAGCGCGCGGCGCTGGCGCAGGAGCTGTGACGATGTCCCAGGCGCCCACCTGCGTGACGGTCCCGGCCGGCGCCCGTCTCGTGCTGGCCACGCACAACCGCAAGAAGCTGGTCGAGCTGCGCGCCATCCTGCGCGCCCAGCCGGGCCTGGACGCCCTGCCCGACGACGCGGTGGTGACGGCGGGCGACCTCGGCGCCCCGGAACCCGTCGAGGACGGCGTGTCGTTCGTCGAGAACGCGCTCATCAAGGCGCGCGCGCTCGCGGCCTCGACCGGCCTGCCCGCCGTCGCGGACGACTCCGGCCTCAGCGTCGACGTCATGGGCGGCGCACCCGGCATCTTCTCCGCCCGCTGGTCGGGCAGGCACGGCGACGACGAGGCGAACCTCGACCTGCTGCTGGCGCAGCTCGCCGACGTCCGTGACGAGCACCGGGCAGCGGCGTTCGTCTGCGCCGCGGCCCTGGTCACGCCGGACGGCCGCGAGGAGGTGTGCCTCGGCGAGATGCCCGGCACGCTGGTGCGCGCCCCGCGCGGCGACAACGGCTTCGGCTACGACCCGATCCACGTGCCCGTCGAGCAGGCCCCGGCCGCCGACGGGACGCCCGGCACGCGCACGTCCTCCGAGCTGGAGCCGGCCGAGAAGAACGCGATCAGCCACCGCGGCAAGGCCTTCCGGGCCCTGGCACCGGCGGTCGCCGACGCTCTGAACCCCTCCTGAGCGTTGTGGGTACGGAAAGGGCGAGAAT
>NZ_JBHUWC010000147.1:0-10420 GCF_042670225.1 Isoptericola sp. NPDC057191
GCGGAGCACCGGGCGCGCCCGCGCCCGGTGCGTGTCAGGGGGTCGCCGTACGGTGGTGGCATGCGACCTGTGACCGACCTGCAGCGTGCGGTGGCCCCCTTCGAGGTGGTGTCCGACTACCAGCCCTCGGGTGACCAGCCGACCGCGATCGCGGACCTGTCCGCGCGCGTGCGGGCGGGCGAGAAGGACGTGGTCCTCCTGGGCGCGACCGGCACGGGCAAGAGCGCGACGACGGCGTGGCTCATCGAGAAGCTGCAGCGCCCCACCCTGGTCATGGCGCCCAACAAGACGCTCGCGGCGCAGCTGGCCACGGAGTTCCGGGAGCTGCTGCCGAACAACGCCGTCGAGTACTTCGTCTCGTACTACGACTACTACCAGCCCGAGGCGTACATCGCGCAGACGGACACCTACATCGAGAAGGACTCGTCGATCAACGACGAGGTGGAGCGCCTGCGGCACTCCGCCACGTCGTCGTTGCTCACGCGACGGGACGTCGTCGTCGTCGCCTCGGTGTCGTGCATCTACGGCCTCGGCACGCCGCAGGAGTACGTGGACCGGATGGTGCGGCTCGACGTCGGGGACGTCGTCGACCGCGACGACATGCTGCGGCGCTTCGTGCAGATGCAGTACACGCGCAACGACATGGCGTTCACGCGCGGCACGTTCCGGGTCCGGGGCGACACGGTCGAGATCATCCCGGTGTACGAGGAGCTCGCCGTGCGCATCGAGATGTTCGGCGACGAGATCGAGTCGATCCAGACGCTCCACCCGCTCACCGGCGAGGTGATCCGGTCGGAGCAGAGCGTCTACCTCTTCCCGGCCACGCACTACGTGGCGGGTCCGGAGCGCATGGAGCGGGCGATCGCCGGCATCGAGGTCGAGCTCGCGGACCGCCTGGCGGAGCTGGAGCAGCAGAACAAGCTGCTGGAGGCCCAGCGGCTGCGCATGCGCACCACCTATGACATCGAGATGATGCGCCAGATCGGCACGTGCAGCGGGATCGAGAACTACTCCCGGCACATCGACGGGCGCGAGCAGGGCTCCCCGCCGAACACGCTGCTCGACTACTTCCCCGAGGACTTCCTGCTCGTCATCGACGAGTCCCACCAGACCGTGCCGCAGATCGGCGCCATGTTCGAGGGCGACATGTCGCGCAAGCGGTCGCTCGTCGAGCACGGGTTCCGGCTGCCCAGCGCGATGGACAACCGGCCCCTGCGGTGGGAGGAGTTCGTCGAGCGGATCGGCCAGACGGTCTACCTGTCCGCGACGCCGGGGGACTACGAGCTGTCGATGTCCGACGGCGTGGTCGAGCAGGTCATTCGGCCGACCGGCCTCGTCGACCCGCAGGTGATCGTCAAGCCGACCACCGGGCAGATCGACGACCTCCTGCACGAGATCCGCGAACGGGTCGACAAGGACGAGCGGGTGCTCGTCACGACGCTGACCAAGAAGATGGCCGAGGACCTCACGGACTACTTCCTGGAGAAGGACGTGCGGGTGCGGTACCTGCACTCCGAGGTGGACACGCTGCGCCGGGTGGAGCTCCTGCGCGAGCTGCGGCTGGGGGAGTACGACGTGCTCGTCGGCATCAACCTCCTGCGCGAGGGCCTCGACCTGCCCGAGGTGTCGCTGGTCGCGATCCTCGACGCGGACAAGGAGGGGTTCCTGCGCTCGGAGCGGTCCCTCATCCAGACCATCGGCCGCGCGGCCCGCAACGTCACCGGCGAGGTGCACATGTACGCGGACAAGGTGACCCCGGCGATGCGGTACGCGCTCGACGAGACCGACCGGCGCCGCGCCAAGCAGGTCGCGTACAACACCGAGCACGGGATCGACCCGCAGCCGTTGCGCAAGAAGATCGCCGACGTCACGGACATGCTCGCCCGCGAGGACATCGACACCGCCGAGCTGCTGTCCGGCGGGTACCGCAAGTCTCCCGCCACCGGCCAGGGTCGCGGGCGGGCCCCCGTGCCGGGGTCGCCGAAGGAGGGCGCGACGACGGGCAACCGCCTGGCGGGCGCTGCGGCAGGCGAGCTCGCCGAGCTGATCCAGGAGCTGAGCGACCAGATGCACGCCGCGGCGGCAGAGCTGCAGTTCGAGGTGGCGGCAAGGCTGCGCGACGAGATCGGCGGCCTGAAGAAGGAGCTCCGGCAGATGCAGGCCGCCACCGCCTGAGGCGGGCGCTGACCAGCGGGTCCGCGCTCCGGCGAGCGCGGAGGGCCGGGCCCGTGTCTCATGTAGGGTATGCGGGTTGGAGGGGAGTACCCCGCCCACGATGAGGTCGTCATCACGTCCGGCGCCGCCGCCGGACCGGCCTCTTCGGCCCGGACGCACGGCGCGCAGCCCGTCCGGGTGGGGAAGACCTCCGGTGCTCAGTGCTACGTACCGGAGGCTTGCCAGTGAACGTTCCTTTGTGGGTGTGGGTCATCACCGTCGTCGTCATCCTCGCGATGCTCGCCGTCGACTACGTCGGTCACGTGCGGACCCCGCACGCCCCGACGCTCCGTGAGTCCGCCACGTGGTCCCTCGCCTACGTCGCGGTCGCGGTGGTGTTCGGAGTCATCGTCTGGCTCGTGTGGGGCGGCGAGTACGGCGGGGAGTACTTCGCCGGGTACATCACGGAGAAGTCCCTCAGCGTCGACAACCTGTTCGTGTTCGTCCTGATCATGACGAGCTTCCGGGTGCCGCGGGAGTACCAGCAGCGGGTGCTCCTCATCGGGATCACGATCGCGCTCGTGCTGCGCACGGTCTTCATCGTCGCGGGCGCCGCGATCATCGCCAACTTCGCCTGGGTCTTCTACGTCTTCGGCGCGTTCCTCATCTGGACGGCGGTCGCCCAGGCCCGGTCGGGCACGGGGCACGACGAGGAGTGGAACGAGAACGGGGTGCTGCGCCTGACGCGGCGCCTGTTCCCAACGACGGAGACCTTCGTCGGCGACAAGATGGTGGCGAAGATCGACGGGCGGCGCTACATCACGCCGATGCTCATCGTGATGGTCGCGATCGGCAGCGCGGACCTGCTGTTCGCCGTCGACTCGATCCCCGCGATCTTCGGCCTCACGCAGGAGACCTACCTCGTGTTCGCGGCGAACGCGTTCTCGCTGCTCGGCCTGCGCCAGCTCTACTTCCTCGTCGACGGTCTGCTCGACCGGCTCGTCTACCTCAACTACGGGCTGGCCGCGATCCTCGGCTTCATCGGTGTCAAGCTGGTGATCCACGCCCTGCACACCAACGAGGTGCCGTTCGTCAACGGCGGGCAGCACGTGGAGGCGATCCCCGAGATCCCGACCACCGTGTCCCTCGCCTTCATCGTGGTGGTGCTCGCCGTCACGACGATCGCCTCCCTCGCGCGCGACCGGCGTGACCGCCAGGTCCGGGCGGCGGCGACATCCACCACCGAAGGAGATGCATGACCCACGAGCTGCCGTTCTGGTTCGAGGCGGCGTCGCTCGCGGCGCTGATCGTGCTGCTGGCCGTCGACCTCGCGATCGTGGGCCGCCGCCCACACGTGCCGAGCATGAAGGAGAGCGGCCTGTGGGTCGCGTTCTACGTCGGGCTGGCGGTGGTGTTCGGCCTGATCGTGCTGGCCGTCGGGGGCGCCGCTCCGGCGGGAGAGTTCTACGCGGGGTGGCTCACCGAGTACTCGCTGAGCGTCGACAACCTGTTCGTGTTCGTCATCATCATGTCGCGCTTCGCCGTGCCCAAGCAGCACCAGCAGATGGTGCTGATGGTCGGCATCATCATCGCGCTGGTCCTGCGCGGCGCGTTCATCCTGGCGGGCGCGGCCATCCTCGAGCAGTTCGTGTGGGTGTTCTACCTCTTCGGCGCGTTCCTCATCTACACCGCGATCAAGCTGGTCGCCGGCGACGACGAGGACGAGTACAAGGAGAACGTCGCCATCCGCATGCTGCGGCGGGTGCTGCCGCTGAGCGAGAAGTACGACGGCGGCAAGGTCCGCACGGTCGTCGACGGCAAGAAGCTGTTCACCCCGATGCTGGTCGTCTTCGTCGCGATCGGCTCGACCGACCTGCTGTTCGCGCTCGACTCGATCCCCGCGATCTTCGGCCTGACGAAGGACCCGTTCATCGTCTTCACCGCGAACATCTTCGCGCTCATGGGGCTGCGCCAGCTGTACTTCCTCCTGGGCGGCCTCCTGGAGCGGCTGGTGTACCTGCCGATCGCGCTCGCAGTCATCCTCGGGTTCATCGGCGTCAAGCTCATCCTGGAGGCGCTGCACACCAACACGCTGCCCTTCCTCAACGGAGGGGAGCCCGTCGCGTGGGCGCCCGAGATCCCGATCTGGCTGTCGCTGGTCGTCATCCTCGGGTCGATCGCGATCGCGACGGTCGCGAGCCTGGCCAAGACGCACCGGACCTCGGTCGTGTCGGCGCAGGAGGCCGGGCAGGAGGACGCCCAGGAGGTCGAGGAGGAGAGCGCCGAGCCGACGCCGTCCGGGCCGGAGGCCCCCGGCCGCTGACAGCCGCAGTCAGCCGCTGACAGCCGCTGACTGCCTGGCCGACGACCACGGAAGGCCCCGGACGGCTCGTCGTCCGGGGCCTTCCTCGGTCCTCCGGCTCTGCGGGTCGGTCAGGCCGGCGCGCAGGCCGTCAGGCCGCGAAGCCGCCGACCACGGGGACGAACTCGCGCGCCGCGCGGTGCGCGACCAGCCCCTCGCGGTGGAACGGGTCGTCGGCGAGCAGCTCCAGCGCGGCCGTGGCGTCGTCGGCCTCGACGACGAGGAGGGCCCCGCGCGGCTCGCCCTCGGGGGTGGCGGGCAGCGGGCCGGACACGTGCAGCGCGTTCCGGTCGTGCAGGCCCTGCAGGAACTCCCGGTGCTCGGGCCGGACCGCGTCGAGGCGGTCGGGGTCGGCGACGTAGACGTAGGTGACGGCGAAGACGGACATGGCCGTATCCAAGCACCCCGTGCCGTCCTGTGCGCGGTCCTGTGCGGACCCGTCCGTGCCGCGGCGACGCGCGTCGTCGTGGGACGCGCCGCTGGGGCGGGTGTGACCGGACAGACGCTCCGCAGGGCATAGAACGCCTGTACGAATGTCGGCCACGCGACGTAGGATGCCCGGGTGAGCAACCGCCTCGTCATCTCCGGCGCCCGCGAGCACAACCTGCGCAACGTCGAGCTCGACCTCCCGCGTGACGAGCTCATCGTCTTCACCGGCCTGTCGGGCTCCGGCAAGTCCTCGCTGGCATTCGACACGATCTTCGCCGAGGGGCAGCGGCGCTACGTGGAGTCGCTCTCCGCGTACGCGCGCCAGTTCCTGGGCCAGATGGACAAGCCCGACGTCGACTTCATCGAGGGGCTGTCGCCCGCCGTGTCGATCGACCAGAAGTCGACCAACCGCAACCCCCGGTCGACGGTGGGCACGATCACGGAGGTCTACGACTACCTCCGTCTGCTGTTCGCCCGGGCGGGCACGCAGCACTGCCCCGTGTGCGGTGAGCCCGTGCGCTCGCAGACCCCGCAGCAGATCGTCGACAAGCTGCTGGAGCTGCCGGAGGGCACCCGCTACCAGGTCCTCGCGCCGGTGGTGCGCGGGCGCAAGGGCGAGTACGCCGACCTCTTCGCCGAGCTGCAGACGCAGGGCTTCGCCCGCGCGCGGGTCGACGGCGAGGTGGTCCAGCTGACCAGCCCGCCCGCGCTCGAGAAGAAGCTCAAGCACGACATCGAGGTGGTCGTCGACCGGCTCGTGTCCCGCGAGGGGGTGCAACGGCGACTCACCGACTCGGTCGAGACCGCCCTGCGGCTCGCGGGCGGCCTCGTGATGGTGGAGCTCGTCGACGCCGACACCGACGACCTCGACCGGGTGCGCAAGTTCTCCGAGAAGCGGGCGTGCCCCAACGACCACCCGCTGGCGCTGGACGAGATCGAGCCCCGCACCTTCTCCTTCAACGCCCCGTACGGCGCCTGCCCGGAGTGCACGGGAATCGGCTTCCGCCTCGAGGTCGACCCCGACCTCGTCGTGCCCGACGAGGAGCGCACGCTGCGCGACGGCGCCGTCGTGCCGTGGGCGCTGACGTCGTCGGAGTACTTCGAACGGGTGCTCACCGCGCTCGCGGAGGAGATGAGCTTCTCCATGGACGTGCCGTGGCGCGCGCTGCCGCAGCGCGCCCGCGACGCGATCCTGTTCGGCCGCAACCACCAGGTGCATGTGCGCTACAAGAACCGGTGGGGGCGCGAGCGCCAGTACTCCACGGGCTTCGAGGGCGCGGTGACCTTCCTGGAGCGGCGGCACCGGGAGACCGAGTCCGACTGGTCCAAGGAGAAGTACGAGGCCTACATGCGCGAGGTCCCGTGCCCGGTGTGCTCGGGCGCGCGGCTGAAGCCCGAGGTGCTCGCGGTCACGGTCGGCGGCAAGTCGATCTGGGACGTCTGCCGGCTGCCGATCGACGAGGCCAAGCACTTCCTCGACGGCCTGGAGCTGGGGGAGCGCGAGCGGGCGATCGCGACCGAGGTGCTCAAGGAGATCCATGCGCGGCTCGGCTTCCTGGTCGACGTCGGTCTGCACTACCTCTCCCTCGAGCGCCCGGCCGGCACGCTGTCCGGCGGCGAGGCGCAGCGCATCCGCCTGGCGACCCAGATCGGGTCGGGCCTGGTCGGGGTGCTCTACGTGCTGGACGAGCCGTCCATCGGGCTGCACCAGCGCGACAACCGCCGCCTGATCGAGACCCTCACCCGGCTGCGCGACCTGGGGAACACACTGATCGTCGTGGAGCACGACGAGGACACCATCCGCGCCGCGGACTGGATCGTCGACGTCGGGCCCGGGGCGGGAGAGCACGGCGGCCGTGTCGTGCACTCGGGCGACTACGCCGGCCTGCTCGAGGCCGAGGAGTCCATGACGGGCGCCTATCTGTCCGGCCGGCGCTCGATCGCGCTGCCGGCCGAGCGTCGCGCCACGGACCCGGGTCGCGAGGTGACCGTCGTCGGCGCGCGGGAGAACAACCTGCGGGGGATCGACGTCTCGTTCCCGCTCGGCGTGCTCACCGCGGTGACCGGCGTCTCGGGCTCGGGCAAGTCGACCCTCGTGAACTCGATCCTGCACACGGTGCTCGCGAACGAGCTCAACGGCGCCCGCCAGGTCGCGGGGCGGCACACCCGGGTGACGGGGGTCGACCAGCTGGACAAGGTGGTGCACGTCGACCAGGGGCCGATCGGGCGCACGCCGCGGTCCAACCCCGCCACGTACACCGGGGTGTGGGACCGGATCCGCAAGATCTTCGCGGAGACCGAGGAGGCCAAGGTCCGTGGCTACGGTCCCGGGCGGTTCTCCTTCAACGTCAAGGGCGGCCGCTGCGAGGCGTGCGCCGGTGACGGCACGCTGAAGATCGAGATGAACTTCCTGCCGGACGTCTACGTCCCGTGCGAGGTGTGCCACGGGGCCCGGTACAACCGCGAGACGCTCGAGGTGCACTTCAAGGGCAAGACCGTGGCGGACGTCCTCGACATGCCGATCGACGAGGCCGCGGAGTTCTTCGCCGCGTTCCCGGCGATCTCGCGCTTCCTCACCACGCTGGTCGAGGTGGGGCTCGGTTACGTGCGGCTCGGGCAACCGGCCCCGACGCTCTCGGGCGGCGAGGCGCAGCGCGTCAAGCTCGCGAGCGAGCTGCAGAAGCGGTCCACGGGACGCACCATCTACGTCCTGGACGAGCCGACCACGGGCCTCCACTTCGAGGACATCCGCAAGCTGCTCGGCGTGCTGCAGTCGCTCGTCGAGAAGGGCAACACGGTCCTGGTGATCGAGCACAACCTGGACGTCATCAAGAGCGCGGACTGGGTCGTCGACATGGGCCCCGAGGGTGGCTCCGGCGGCGGCACCGTCGTCGCTCAGGGCACGCCCGAGGAGGTCGCCCGCGTCGAGGCCAGCCACACCGGGCGCTTCCTCGCGAGCATCCTCGACGAGCACCCGGCGGTACCCACGGCGTCCCGCGCCTCGGCGCGCAGCGCGGCCGCGACCTCGGCGTCCTCCGCGCCGCGGGCTCGAGCCTCGGCGAAGAGCACGGGGAAGGCCAAGGGCACCGCGACGACGGGCGCGGCCAAGGGGAAGGGCGCGAAGGAGAAGGGCGCCACGAAGCGGTCCGGAGGGCGCAGCGCGGCCTGAACCCCTACCGTGTGGGCATGGGTGCGCACCACAACTACGCCGTCACCGTCGCTTGGCCCGACACGCCCGACACGCCCGACACGCCCGGCGGTGGCGACGCGGCGACGACGTCGTACACCTCGTACTCGCGCGACCATCGGGTGCTGGTAGCAGGCAAGCCTGCGCTGGCCGGCAGTGCCGACCCGACGTTCCGCGGCGACCCGGCGCGGCACAACCCCGAGGAGCTCTTCGTCGCGAGCCTGTCCCAGTGCCACATGCTGTGGTTCCTGCACCTCGCGGCGGAGTCGGGCCTCGTCGTCCGGGAGTACGTGGACGAGACCACGGGCACGATGCGCGTGGAGTCGCGGGGCGAGGGGCAGTTCACGGACGTCACGCTGCGCCCGCGCGTCACGGTCGACGCCGGGCCGCAGGCCACCGACGAGGCCGTCGCCGGCCTGCACCACCGCGCGCACGCGCTGTGCTTCATCGCGCGATCGGTGAACTTCGCGGTCCTCGTCGAGCCCGCGCCGCTGCGGCTCTCGACGCCCGCAGCCTGACGGCGGGACCCCTTCCGACCGGGTGATCTATTCCAGTACGGTCACAGGACCGTGTTGCCTGTTGACGTGGCGACGCCGCGTGAATATTTTCCACTCCATCGCTCCGATGGAGGAGAGATATTTCCGTGAGCGTCGCGACCCCCGCACGCTCGCAGACGCGCGAGACGAGGAGGTCGGCGCAAGCAGCCCCGCGCGGGGCAGGGCAGGCACCGGTTGACGGGGCGTCGCGAGGCGCAACCTGACACGAAGGGCATCTACGAGGATGACCAGCAACATCACCACCAGCAACGACACCACTCCCGAGCCCAGCCGTCGGTCCGTTCTCCGGGCCGTCATGTTCACGGCCGCCGCGGTCCCGTTCGGCCTGCCCCTGGCGGCATGCGCCACGGGCGGCGGCAGCAACGACGACGAGAAGTCGGCGTCGCCGACGGGCAACGCCGACCCGAAGAACCCGTTCGGCATGGCGGAGAACACGACGGTCGACGCCGTGATCTTCGACGGCGGCTACGGCGTCGACTACGTCGAGTTCGCCGGCAAGGTCCTGGCCGGCCTGCACGCCGGGTCTTCCGTCAAGGTCTCGCCCTCCACGCAGATCGCCACGGAGCTCCAGCCGCGGTTCGTCGGCGGCAACCCCCCGGACCTGATCGACAACTCCGGTGCGCAGGCGATCGGGTTCAACACCATCCTCGACCAGCTCGAGGACCTCACGGACGTGATCGACGCGCCCAACGTCGAGGGCACGACCATCCGCGACACCCTCTACGAGGGGGTGCTCGCGCCGGGCACGTACGGGGACAAGTTCGCCGCCCTCAACTACGTGCTCACCGTGTACGGCGTCTGGTACTCGGGGAAGCTCTTCGAGGACAACGGCTGGCAGCCGCCGGCCACCTGGGAGGAGGCGAAGGCCCTCGGTGCGGAGGCCAAGAAGGCCGGCAAGTACCTCTTCCTGTGGGGCACCGAGGCCGCGACCTACTACCAGACCCTGGCCATCGAGTCGGCGATCAAGGAGGGCGGCGACGAGGTGCGCCTCGCGCTCGAGAACCTCAAGCCCGACTGCTGGTCGAACGACGCCATCCAGGCGACCTTCTCGATCATGAAGGAGATCATCGACGCGGGGTACTTCAAGCCCGGCGGTTCGGGGACCCAGTTCACCGCGGCGCAGGCGCAGTGGAGCAACAAGATGGACGCGCTCCTCTACCCGTCCGGCTCGTGGATCGAGAACGAGATGAAGGACCAGACGGCGCCGGACTTCCAGATGAAGGGCGTGCCGAGCTTCTCGGTCACCTCCAGCCCGGCGATGCCGGCGACGGCGCTCCACTCCACCGCGGGCGAGCCGTTCATCGTGCCGACCAAGGCCAAGAGCGTCGCGGGCGGCAAGGAGCTGCTGCGCGTCATGCTCTCGAAGGAGTCCGCGACGAACTTCTCCAAGGAGAAGCTCGCCCCGACCATCGTCAAGGACATCGTCCCCGCGGACGGGTTCGGTTCGACGGCGCTGGTGTCCCAGACCGACATGCTGAGCGCGGCCGGGACCGACATCTTCACCTTCAACTTCGTCAACACCTACGGCATGAACCAGGAGCAGCTGCCGATCTGGAACTCCTTCCTGGACGGGAAGAAGTCGGTGGCCGACCTGACGAAGGAGCTGCAGGCGATCACCGACCGCATCGCCAAGGACGACACCATCGACAAGATCGAGGTTTCATGACCGCCATCCCCGGCGCCGGGCGGGTTCTGCCCACCGACGAGGGAACTCTTGCGGGGCCCGGCAAC
>NZ_JBHUWC010000148.1:0-10374 GCF_042670225.1 Isoptericola sp. NPDC057191
CGGTGGCTATGCCCCGCCTTTTTCGACCCCACAACCCGGGGCCGGGGTCAGCCGGTGTTCTGCAGGCCCGCGGAGACGCCGTTCACGGTGAGCAGCAGCAGGTGCTGCCAGCGGTCCTTGTGGCCGCCGTCCACCCACTCGCCGTCGTCCACGGTGAGCCCCTCGCTGACGCCGTGGCTGCGCAGCGCGCGCAGGGCGCGGACCTGCAGCAGGGAGAGGGCGTCGACGTACGGGGACCGCAGCTGCACGGCGCGGCCGAGCACGCGCCGGTTGGCGAGGGGCCACTCGTTGCCCGTGACGCGCAGCACCCACTCGCGGGTGAGCTGCAGCTCGCCGAGCACGAGCTGCGCGAGGTCGTCGCGGTCGCCGAGCGCGAGGTACTGCGCGGCGATGTCCTCCTGCGTCTTGGCGAGGCCCATCTCGACGGTGTCGAGCAGCGTCGTGAACAGGGGCCACTCGCGGTACGCCGCCTGCAGCTCCTCGAGGCCGCCCTCCTCCTCGCCGCGGGCGCGCAGCGCCGTGCCGAGGCCGAACCAGCCCGCGAGGTTGATCCGGGCCTGCGACCAGGAGAACACCCACGGGATGGCACGCAGGTCGTCGAGCGAGTTGACCGACAGCCCGCGCTTGGCGGGGCGGGAGCCGATCGGCAGCAGGCCGACCTCCTCCAGCGGCGTCACCTGCGCGAACCACTGCGGGAAGCCTTCCGACCGCACGAGGCCGTGGAAGGCGGCGCGCGACGTGGCGTCGAGGGCGTCGGCGAGCGGCGCGAACCGCTCCCGGGCCTCGGCGTTGCGCTTCTCGACCGTCGGCGCGGAGGCGAGGAGGGTCGCCGCGGCGACCTGCTCGATGTGGCGCGCGGCGATCGTCGGGTCGCCGTAACGGGCGAGGATGACCTCGCCCTGCTCGGTGAGCTTGAACCGGCCGTCCACCGAGTGCGGCGGCTGCGCGAGGACGGCGCGGTTCGCCGGGCCGCCGCCGCGGCCGAGGGAGCCGCCCCGGCCGTGGAACTGGGTGAGCGTGATGTCGTGACGCTGCGCCCAGTCGGCGATGCGGGACTGCGCCTTGTGCAGGGCGAGGGTCGCGGCGACCGGGCCGACGTCCTTCGACGAGTCGGAGTAGCCGAGCATGACCTCGACGCGGCGGCCGTTCTCCGCGAGGCGCTTCTGCACCTCGGGGAACTCCAGCATCGCCTCGAGGATGTCGACCGAGTTCTCCAGGTCGTCGAAGGTCTCGAACAGCGGGACGGCGTCGATGACGGGGGCGTCGTCGGAGCCCTCGAAGGCGAGCGCGGCGAGCCGGTACACGGCCGCCAGGTGCTCGGGGGCCTGCGTGAACGACACGATGTAGCGACGGGCGGCGCGGATGCCGAACCGCTTCTGCACGGCGCCGAGGGCGCGGTAGGTGTCGAGCACCTCGACGGTGCGCTCCGACAGGTCCCCGTCGAGGCCCTTCTCCTCGATCTCGGCGAGGGCCGCGGCGTGCACCTGGGAGTGCTGGCGCACCTCCAGCTCGGCGAGGTGGAACCCGAAGGTCTGCACCTGCCAGACGAGCTTCTGCAGGTCGCCGTACGCCGCCCGCGGCGCGCCCGCCTCGACGAGCGACCGCTGCACGACCTCGAGGTCGGCGACGAGCTCCTCCGGGGTGCGGTACGCGAGGTCGGCGTCGCGGCGGCGCGTCGCGGCGACGCGGCCGGCGACGGCGAGGACGGCGGCGCGGTGCGGCTCGTTCGGCGAGTCGGCGGCCGCGCGGGTCACGAGCTCGTCGGACAGCTGGCGCATCCGCTGCCACAGCGCCTTGAGCTCGGCCGACGCCGGCGTGCCGTCCTCGTCGAGGGTGAGCTTGCGGCCGGTCTCGACCGTCGCCTTCTCGAGCGCGCCCAGCGCGTGCTCGGCGGCCAGGGTCGCGGCCTGGCGGGTGACCTCGGCGGTGACGTTCGGGTTGCCGTCGCGGTCGCCGCCGATCCAGGAACCCAGGTGGACGAACGGGCGCGCGACGGGCGGCACGCTGCCGGCCTCGCCGTCGAGCAGCCAGTCGTCCAGGCGGCGGTACACCTCGGGGAACGTGGTGAACATGGTGGCGTCGAAGACGCCCATGGCGGTCTTCACCTCGTCGAGCACCGACGGCTTGTGCGCGCGGATGGGCGAGGTGCGCCACATGGTGTCGATCTCGGCGAGGAGACGACGCTCGTTCTCCGCGAGCGTCGTTCCGCCGGGGCGCATGGTGTCGCGGTCGGCGATCAGCGTCGAGATGCGGCGGACCGCGCCCGAGACTGCACGGCGGCGCGCCTCCGTGGGGTGCGCGGTCAGCACCGGACGGAACTCGATCTCGCCCAGGCGGCGCAGGGCCTCGTCGCGGCCCACCTCCTCCGCGAGCTGCGTGAACGCCTGCGGCAGGGAGTCCTCGATGACGACGTTCCCCGCGGCGTCCGACTCGCGCGCCCGCAGCACGCGGACGCGGTGGAACTCCTCCGCGAGGTTCGCCAGGTGGAAGTAGCAGGTGAAGGCTCGTGCCACCTGCTCGGCGCGGTCCGGCGTGAAGCCGGCCACGACCTCGGCAGCCTCCGCCAACGTCGCACCGCCGTCGTCCGCCCCGTACGCGCGGATGGTCAGGCCGCGCAGCTTCTCGACGTCGTCGAGCAGGCCCTGCCCGCCGGCCTCTTTCAGCACGGTGCCGAGCAGCCCGCCCAGCAGGCGGATGTCGTCGCGCAGGGGGTCGGGCATCTCGTGGCGTGCCACCACGCGCTCGATCGAGCCGGTGGATCCCAGGTTCTCGCTCACGGTTCTAGAGGGTAAGCCGTCTCGCGGTCCGGGCGTCGGCGCGTCCGTCAGGTGACCCTGCACGGCGGGTCCGTGAGGTGGCTCAGCCCACCCAGGCGGGGTCGGCGAGGAGCTCCTGCAGCTCGTTGACCAGCCGCGCCGTGTGGAAGCCGTCGGCCACCGCGTGGTGGACCTGGACGGCGAGCGGGAGGAGCACGCGGCCGTCCCGCTCCACGTAGCGCCCGAGCGTGAAGATCCGCCAGGTGCCGCCACGCGTCCCGGATGTGCAGCGTGAACCCGGTGAACGACGCCCACGGCAGGCTCGACACGTCGAACGAGGCGGCCGGCGGCGCACCCTGCGGAAAGAAGTCCGTCGCCCGGGAGTGCTCCGCGAGCAGGGGCGCGGCGGCAGCGTGGAACGCGCCGAAGTCGGGGTCGTACGGGGTCCACACGCACGCGAACGTCTCGCGGTCGGGGTTGAGCACCGTGAACGCCGGGTGCACCTCCGGCCAGACGGCGGGGGCGCCGTCGTCGTCGAGGCACATCCGGAACTCGTCGTGGCGGTTGACCACCGTCGCGAGCGCCCAGACCTGCGCCACGTACGTCTTGCGCGACGAGCGGCGCAGCGCCGCGGCGAACGCGGTGACGTCCAGCTCCACCGTCATCGCGTACGTGCACGGCGACGCCTGGAGATAGTGCTCGAAGTGCTGCCGGCGCGGCCACGTCGACAGGTCGACGGGGACAGGGGCGGGGGTGTCCATGCGGGCATCGTCGCAGCCGCGGGGCGCCAGACCGCAGCCCTTTTCCTCCCGGCCTCGGCCGTGGTCCCGGGAGTCCTGGTCCGGCCCCCCCGAGTCAGAAGGAGCCGGTGACCGTCCCGCCCACCCCTACGCCGACGAGGACGAGCAGGCACTGGGCGGCCAGGAGCACCACACCTCGGGCGGTGACGCGCCACCGGGCGGCCCCGTCGTCCAGCAGCGGTGCGTCACCCACCCAGAGCTCGGAACCCGTGACGACGAGCATCCCGGGTCGCCCGCGGACGACGACGACCTGCGTGCCCCACTGCTCGCCCGGCACGCGCGCCCGCCAGAGCCGTGCCCTGTGCAGGCCGACCTCGCGGCGCCCGAGCACGGTGGTGGCGGTGAGCGTGTCGTCCTCGATCCGCGCCAGCGCGGACGAGACGACCGGGAGCGCCAGCCACGGGAGGGCGGCGACCGTCAGCGCGACGAGCAGGGTCGCGACCTGCGGCAGCCACGCCGAGCTGGAGCCGCTGGTGTCCGGCGCCGCACCGAACCAGGTGTCCCGGGTCGCCCGCGCCGCGACCGCCGACACCACCGCGAGGACCGGGAGCACCCGCCCGGCGACCACGAGCCCCCGCGCGACGAGATAGCGCACGCCGGGCCGGTCGTCGGCCACGGCGTCTGCGCTCAGGTGTCGCGGCGGCCGGGTCATGGTCGACGAGCGTAGACGGCCCCACGGAACGGCCCCGGACCCGGGCCCGGCCGTGACCCCGTCCTCGTTACCCTCCCTGTGCGGCGGTCCGGCCGCGGCACGACGACGAACGGGGCGAGCACGATGACGAAGGTGTACGCGGTCAGCGACGTGCACGGCTACCGCGACGTCCTGGTGCGCGCCCTGGCCGACGAAGGGCTCACGGACGCCGACGGGCGGTGGGCCGGCGCCGACGCCAGGCTCTGGTTCCTCGGGGACTACCTGGACCGCGGACCGGACGGCGTGGGCGTCATCGACCTCGTCCGGGCGCTGGTCGACGAGTCCGAGGGTGCCGTCGGCGCGCTCCTGGGCAACCACGAGGTGCTGGCCCTCGGCATGCGGACGTTCGGCGCGACGGAGGTCCCGCCCCCGGGCGAGCCCGGGCGCAGCTTCGCCCGCTCCTGGGGCCGCAACGGCGGCCGGCCGGGCGACCAGGCGCGGCTGACCGACGACCACGTCACCTGGCTGCGCACCCTGCCCATGGCGGCCCGCGACGCCGGTGCCCTCCTCGTGCACTCCGACACCCTCGCCTACCTCGAGTGGGGCCGGACCCTCGACGACCTCGTCGCCGCCGGCCGGGACCGGCTCGCGAGCGACGACCTCGCGGTGTGGTGGGAGACGTGGCGGCTCCTCACGTCGCGCGACGCCTTCCGCGGGAAGGACGGCCCCCGGGCCGCGCGCGAGCTGCTCGACCAGCTCGGCGGCGACCGCGTCGTGCACGGTCACAGCATCGTCGCGGAGATGCTCGGGCGCCCGTACACCGACATCACCGAGCCGCTGTCCTACGCGGACGGGCGGGCGCTCGCCGTCGACGGCGGCATCTACGAGGGCGGACCCTGCCTGGTCGCCCGGCTGGCCTGACCTCGCGTCACAGCGGTGCGGAGGCCAGCGTCTCGCCGCCCGACCGCGCGGTATCGGCCCGCGCGATCTCGACCCGCGCGATGCGGTCGAGCGGCACCGCGGAGGACGCGCCCAGGCCGGTGGCGGACGTGCCCTCTCCCGCCCAGGTCGCGGCGACGGTGCGTCCGCCGTCGCGGTCGACGACGACGAGCGCGTACGTGACCGGTTCCGCCGGGTCGTAGGCACCCGAACGAGGCGGGTAGGTGCAGCTCCACTCCAGGCTCGTGCCCCACGGTCGCGCCGTCGCGGTGAGGGAGGCCCGCACGTCGACCGCGCCCACCGGCGCGAGGTCCACGAGCACGGACTGCGCGGCCGGCGCCGGGGAGGACGTCGCCGGCACCGGGTCCGCGCCGCCCGGGTCCAGCGCCAGGCCCGCGCCGACACCGCCCACCAGCACCGCCGACGCCGCGACCGCGACGAGCGTCCGCCGGCGGCGCCGCGAGCGCCGGGCCGCCCCCACCAGGCCGGCGAATGGCACGACCTCGGCGGGCGCCTCGCGCGGGTCGAGGGCGAGCGCGTGCTCCGGAGGCACGGAGGCGAGCAGCCCGGGCACGCCGGCCAACTCGGCGACCGCGGCACGGCAGTCGTCGCAGCCGGCCAGGTGCTCCTCGAGCTCTCGCCGGTCGGCCGGGCCCAGCGCGCCCAGCACGTACGCGGCGTCCCACTCCCGGTACGGGTCGGTCGGCGCGGTCATGGCGTGACCCCCTTCTCCTGCAGCGCGAGGCGCAGCGCGCGCAGGGCGTAGTGCATGCGGGACTTCACGGTGCCGGGCGGGACGTCGAGCTCGTCCGCCAGCTCGGCGACCGACCGCCCCCGGTAGTAGGCGCCCACGACGACGGCGCGGTGCTCGGCCGACAGGTCGGCGAGCGCGTCGGCGACGAGCCAGGCGTCGAGGACGGCTTGCGTCCGGTCGGGCTCGGCCGGCTCGGGCAGGTGGCCGGTGGTGCGCTCGCGGGCGTGCCGCGCGCTGCGGAGCTGGTCGACCACGAGGTGGCGCGCCACGGTGAACAGCCAGGCGCGCACGGAATCCTCCGGCCGTTCGAGCACCTCGGGGTGCCGCCACAGCCGCAGCAGCGACTCCTGCACGACGTCCTGCGCGTCGGCGCCGTCCGGCACGAGGCGCGCCACGAACCGTTGCAGGTCGGGCGCGTGCGCGGCGTGGATCGCCTCGAGCAGCGCCTCATCGGCACGGGAACGGGGCGTCACGACGCGCGCTCCAGGTGCAGGGAGAACTCGACCGAGCCGTGGTCGTCGACGCGGACGAACCCGAGCGCGGGCGGGGTGACGCCGTGGTCGGCGAACGTCACCGGCGCGCTGCCCACGACCTGGACGCCGCCGTCGTCGCCCGCGACCTGCGCCGGCACCACGACGTCCCGCGTCACGCCGTGCACCGTCAGCTCGCCCGTCAGGTCGACGTCGGTGGCGCCCGCCGTCAGCCGCACCGGCTCGGTGAGGGTGAAGCTCGCGGTCGGGAACGTGCCCACGTCCATCACGCTGCCACGGAAGTACGCGTCCCGCGGGGGCTCGTCGGTCGCGATGCTCGCGACGTCGACGTGGACCTCGCCGGCCGTCAGCGTGCCGCCCTCGACCGTCACCTGCCCGGTCACCTGGTCGGTGCGCCCGGTGACGGTGGCGTCCGCGCCCCGCAGCACCTCGTGCACGCGGTAGCCCGCGGTCGAGCCGGCCGCCACGTCCCACGTGCCGCCGAGCGCCGCAGGGTCGCCGAGCGGCGCCCCCGACGCGGAGAGCGCGGGTACCGCGGCCGCCGCCCGGTTGACGTGGTCGGCGTACAGCCCCGGGCCGACGAGCACCGCGGCGCCACCGAGCACGACGAGCCCCGCACCTGCCCCGACCAGCACCTTCGTCCGCCTGCGCACGACCGGCTCCTCCCGCCGGGCCGCGCCCGCCGCGCGGCCCCTACCTGGCACTCCTACCTGGACTCCTACCTGGCACGACGAGGCAGGTGCCGCGGAGGTTCAGACCGCCTTCGCCTGAACCGCGGGGGCGGCGGTCTCGTCGTGCCTCGTAGGTGCACCCGAACCGGAGGAGACATCATGCGCACCACGAGCAGGCTGGCGGCCCTGGCCGCGACGGCGACGCTCGCCACGACCCTCGCCGCGTGCAGCGGGGGCGGGGGCGGCTACGGGGGCGGCGGCGACACGGGCTCGTCGACCGACACCACGACGGGCACCACGACGGAGTCCTCCGCGGCCGGGGGCGGGTCCGGCTCTGCCGCCCTGTCCACGGCGGACAGCGACCTCGGCGAGATCGTCGTCGACGGCCAGGGCATGACCGTCTACTACTACACGCCTGACAAGAAGGGCTCGGGCAAGAGCGCGTGCACGGACCAGTGCCTCGCCGCGTGGCCCCCGGTGCACGCCGCCGGCGGCACGCCGAAGGTCGAGGGCGTGACGGCGGAGGTCGGCACGATCACCGGCAACGACGGCGAGCCCCAGGTGACCCTTGACGGCCGTCCCGTCTACCTGTACGCGGGCGACGGCGCGCCGGGCGACGTCACGGGCCAGGGCCTCCAGGACATCTGGTGGGTGGTGGCCCCGGACGGCTCCGAGATCACGACCGCGGCCGGGTCGGGAGGAGGCGGCGGGTACTGACGCGGGCGGGGACGCGGACGGACGCGGCGGGGCGCGCGCGGCGGCAGTCAGCTCGCGGCGTACGCGCCCTGCCACACGGTGTCGAAGGGCGTCCGGGCGGCGACGCGCGCCTCGATGCCCTGCGTCACCATGTCCTTGGCGACACGGACCGCGTCGGGCACGTCGGCGCCCTTGGCGAGCTCGGCGGTGATGGCGGCGGCGAACGTGCACCCCGCGCCGGAGACGCGCTCCTCGCCCACCTTGGGCGCCGCGAGGACGGTGACGTCCTCGCCGTCGAACAGGACGTCGACGGCGTCGGGGCCCGGCAGCTCGACGCCGCCCTTGGCGACGACGTAGCGGGGGCCGCGGCCGTCGGCGAGCCGGGCGTGGATGCGTCGCGCGGCCTCGACCAGCTCGTCCACGGAGGTGATGTCGTCCATGCCGGCGAGCGTCTTGGCCTCGAACAGGTTCGGCGTGACGACGGTGGCCAGCGGCAGGACGCGCTCGCGCAGCGCCGTGTCGGTGTCGAGGGCGGCGCCGGGCTCCTGCCCCTTGCAGATCAGGACGGGGTCGAGGACGACGTGCCGCCACGGCTGCGACTCGAGCGAGCGGGCCACGACGTCGATGGTCGCGGGCGTGCCGAGCATCCCGACCTTGACCACGTCCAGGGCGTGCGTGGACGTCGCGGCCTCGAACTGGTCCGCGATGACCTGCGGGTCGACGGGCACGAACCGGTGGCCCCAGTCGTGCTTCGGGTCGAACGAGACGATGCAGGTCAGCGTCCCGACCCCGTAGGTGCCGAGCTGCTGGAAGGTCTTGAGGTCGGCCTGGATACCGGCCCCTCCCGTGGCCTCGGAACCGGCGATGACGTACGCGAGCGGCGGCGTGGTGCTCATGGTGGGCCAGCCTACGACGGTGTCGCCGGCTGTCCGTAGGGTGGGCGCATGAGCGTGAAGATCGGGGCCCACGTCGACCGTTCGGACGTCGTCGCGCAGGCGGCGGAGATCGGGGCCGAGGTGGTGCAGGTGTTCCTCTCCGACCCGCAGGCGTGGAAGGTGCCGCCGTTCGACGACTCCGCCCACCCCGGTGGCGCGGCGGCGTTCCGCGAGGAGACGGCCGCCGCGGGGCTGGAGGTGTACGTGCACGCCCCGTACGTCATCAACGTGGCGTCCACGAACAACCGCATCCGCATCCCCAGCCGCAAGCTGTTGCAGCAGATCATGACCGGGGCCGGGGAGATCGGCGCGAAGGGTGTCGTCGTGCACGGCGGGCACGTCACGGCGAAGGACGACCCGGACGTCGGTTTCGACAACTGGCGCAAGGCGATCGACGCCCTCGAGACCGACGTGCCCGTCCTCATCGAGAACACGGCGGGCGGTGACTTCTCCCTGGCGCGCCGGCTCGACCGTCTCGAGCAGCTCTGGGCCGCGGTGATGCGGGCGAACGGCGCCGAGAACGTCGGCTTCACGCTCGACACCTGCCACGCCTGGGCGGGCGGGATCGACCTGGCGACCGCCGTCGACGACATCCGCGCGATCACCGGCCGCATCGACCTCGTGCACGCCAACGACTCGCGCGACACCGCCGGGTCGGGGGCGGACCGCCACGCGCACTTCGGCGAGGGCAACATCCCGGCCGAGCTCCTCGTCGGCGTCGTGGCCGCGGCGGGCGCCCCCGTCGTCTGCGAGACGCACGGCGACATGGGCCCGGACATCGCCTGGCTGCGCGAGCGCCTGGCTGCCTGACCCCCTACGTCCGGCCCGGGCCCGACCTACGGCTGACTCAGGGCTGACCTCAGTCCTGACCTCGGGGCTGACCTCAAGGGCTGCCCTCAGGGGCTGCCCTCGGAGGCTGTCCTCAGGGGCTGTGGACGACGCCCGACCTTCCGCCTTCCGGTTCGCGAGCATGCGTGCATGGACGACATGCCGCTCGACCCGGACCGTATCCAGCGCGCCGCGAACCCGCTCTGGGTCCCCGCCACCGACCCGTACCTCGATCCCGACATCGACGACGCCGAGGCCGGACCCGGCGCCCCGCGCGTGCGCCGCCGGCGAGGTCCTACCCTGCCGGAGGACGGACTCGCGGTCGTGGCGGCGGGCGCGATCCGGCTGGAGACCGCCCGCCGCGGCCTGTCGCAGCAGGACCTCGCCCTGCACCTCCACCTCTCCCGCTCGGCCGTCTCCGCACGGTTCACCGGCCAGGTCGCCTGGTCGCTGGACGACGTCGGCCGGATCGCCATGCTGTACGGGTGCGCGGTCACGGACCTCCTGACCGAGGCGCCGCGCTCCCGATCACCCTGGTGAGCCCCCCACGCGCATCCTCCACGTCCCCGGGGCGCCGCCGACCCCCGCCTCCCGTGCCGCCCACGACGACCACGACGACCCACAGCGACCACGACGACCGCCGCCGGAGTACTTGTCTTTTCACGTCCTATCGGCGAGGCGCCCAGATCGACCGCCCCACAGGCACCGATCCGGCCTACCTGGAGAATTCCGCGCAGGAGGACCCGCTCGCGGTAAGAGCACGTCGATCCCGCGGGGCGGGACGATCCTGCCCAGCCGGAGTCGTTCCAGCACACCGGCAAGGTCCGGTATCGGACGGCGTGGACCGGGGCTGCAACGTGCGTGCTGACTTGT
>NZ_JBHUWC010000149.1:0-10353 GCF_042670225.1 Isoptericola sp. NPDC057191
GGTTTGAGGATCAAGTCAGCACGCACGATGCTGCGGACCGGGTCAGCGGGCGAGGCGCCAGGCCGCCGGGAGGAGCGCTGCGGCCAGTGCCGCCTTGAGGGCGTCGCCCGGCAGGAACACGACGGCTCCGGTGAGCAGGGCCACGCCGACGGGCATCCCGGTGCTCACGGCGAGCCACGGCACGCCGACGGCGTACACGGTGAGGGTGCCGACGGCGTAGGCGCCCGCGGTGGTGAGCGCACGGCGGTCGGCGCCGCGGCGGGCGAGCGCCCCGACGACGACGCCGGCGAGCACGAAGCCGACGAGGTAGCCCCCGGTCGCGCCGGCGACGGACTCCCAGCCCGCCGTCGCGCCGGCGAAGACGGGGAGGCCGGCGACGCCGGCGGCGAGGTAGACCGCCTGGGCGGCCGCGCCGCGCACGGGCCCGAGGGCGGCGGCCCCGAGCAGGACGGCGAAGGTCTGGCCGGTGAGCGGCACGGGCAGGCCCGGGACAGGGACGACGACCTGGGCTGCGAGCGCGGTGAGGGCGGCGACGGCGACGACGAGCACCACGTCGCGGGCGAGGGCCCCGGGCAGCAGGTCCGCGAGGACGCGGCGCGGGCGGGCGGGGGCGAGGGGGAGTGCGGCTGCGGTCATGCCGACGACGCTAGGGGCACCGAGCAGGCGAGGGCATGACCGGGGTGCGCCAACGCTGGGCCGCTCGTTTGTGCAGGTCGTCCACACGCACCGCGGTCGTGGGCGTGCCGGTGCCTGCGTTTTGTGGGAATCGTGCACGCTGATCGCCGACGCGCCCGGCATGTCGGGGATGCCCCTCCCCGGCGGGTCGGTAGCCTCCGGCACCATGGCAGACAAAGACGTCGCGACGCCCGCCCTGGACCACGAGCTGACCGAGGAGCGGCCGCGCTGGCGGCTGGTAGGCCCAGGGCTCGTCGTCGCCGCCACCGGCATCGGGGCCGGGGACCTCGTCGCCACGCTGGTCGCGGGGAGCAAGTTCGGCTACACCCTGCTGTGGGCGGCGGTGCTCGGCGTCGTCATCAAGATCGTGCTGGTGGAGGGCGCCGGCCGCTGGTCGTTGGCCACGGGACGCACGATCTTCGACGGCTGGAAGTCGCTGGGGGCGTGGGCGAGCGTCTACTTCGGCGTCTACATCGTGGTGTGGGGCTTCAGCTACGGCGCGGCGGCCATGTCGAGCTCGGCGCTGCCGCTCGTCGCCCTGTTCCCGCAGGTCGACCTGGTCTGGTTCGCGATCGCCATGGGGCTGGTCGGGGCGGCGATCGTGTGGCTGGGCCGGTACAAGACGTTCGAGGTCGTCATCGCCGTGCTCGTGGGCGTCATGTTCGTGACGATCGTCGGCGCGGCCGTCCTCACCCTGCCGAACCTGGGCGAGATCGTCGGCGGTCTGGTGCCGCGCATCCCCGAGGGCTCGATCCTCTACACGCTCAGCCTCGCCGGCGGCGTGGGCGGCACCATCACCCTGGCGGCGTACGGGTACTGGCTCAAGGAGAAGGGCTGGCACACGCCGCGGTGGATGAAGGTCATGCGGATCGACAACGCCATGGCCTACGTGATCTCCGGCGTCTTCGTGATCTCGATGCTCGTCGTCGGGGCGGAGCTGCTGTACTCCTCGGGCATCACGCTCGCGGACGGCGAGGGCGGCCTCGTGGACCTCGCGGACGTGCTCGCCGAGCGGTACGGGTCGTTCATGGCGCCGCTGTTCCTCGTGGGCTTCTGGGCGTCGTCGTTCTCGTCGGTGCTGGGCGTGTGGAACGGCGTGTCCCTGATGTTCGCCGACTTCGTCGCCACGGCCCGCGGCCTGGCCGAGGACGACCCGCGCCGCCAGGCGGGCGGGAGCTACTACCGGGCCTACATCCTGTGGCTCACGTTCCCGCCGATGCTGCTGCTCCTGCTCGACAAGCCGATCGCCCTCGTCGTGGCCTACGGCGCGCTGGGGTCGCTGTTCATGCCGTTCCTCGCGATCACCCTGCTGATCCTCATGAACTCCTCGCGCGTCCCGGAGCGCTGGCGCAACCGTCCGCTCACCAACGTGGTCCTGGCGCTGGTGGCGCTGCTGTTCGTCGTGCTCGGGGTGCAGCAGCTGGTGGAGGCGCTTGCCCCGGTGCTGGGCTGACGGCCCGGCTGTCGACGGCTCGCGACGGCTCGGTCGGCGGCTCAGTCGGCGGCGCGGGCGCGGCGACGGAACGACGACGGCGTCTCGCCCGTGAGCCGCGCGAACGTGCGGGTGAAGGACGGCTGGTCGTAGAACCCGGACGCGGCGGCGACCTCGGCCAGCGGCGTCGTCGTCGACGTGAGCAGGTGCGCGGCGCGGTCCACGCGGGTGCGCAGCACGAGCTGCCGCGGGGACAGGCCGAAGACCTTGCGGACCCGCCGGTCCAGGACGGCGGGCGTGCTGCCCGCCAGCGCGGCCAGGTCGGCCACGGACAGCGGCTCTCCCGGCGAGGTGTCGAGGTGCCGCTGGACGGCGGCGACCAGCCGGGCCATGGCGTCCATCGTCGCGTCGTCGGCGTCCCCCGAGCGGAGGTCCTGCGACACCGAGACCAGCCCGACGACGCGGCCGCCGGCGTCGCGCACGGGCAGCTTCGCGGTAAGGAACCAGCCCGGGGTGCCGCCCACGCGGCGGATGAGCTCCAGCTCGTTGCGCAGCGGCCGTCCGGTGCGCAGCACCTCGGCGTCCTGCGCCTCGTACCGCTCGGCGAGCTCGGGCACGAAGAGGTCGACGGCGCGCCGGCCGAGCACCTGACGGCGGGACCGCTCGTTGGTGCGGCGTACGAACACCTGGTTCACCGCGAGGTACCGCCCGTCGGCGTCCTTCGCGCAGAACATCACGTCCGACAGCTCGTCCATCAGGTCCACCATCACGGGGGACAGGGCGGCCATGAGGGCGGCCGTGCCGGGCACCCCCGCGAGGGGCGGGGACGGGTCGCCGCCGACCTCGCCCGCAGCGCTCGTGGTGTTGTCGGAATCGTGGCCCATCGCGGGCCCGATCGTACAAGACGACGCCCCGCACGAGGGCGCACCCTGGGGGCATGAGTACCTCCGTTCCGGCGCGTGACGCCCACCCCACCGCCACGCGCGACACCTCGGGCGGCCAGAGCGCCGAAGCCCTGGTCGAGGACGCCGTCGCCCTCGCCCACCACTGGATCGCCGTCGCCTCCGGCGCGTCCGCACAGGACGGCGCGTCGACCACGCGCGCGGACCGCAAGACCCGCGCCACCGCCGAGCGGCTCGGCTCGCTCGTCTCCGACCCGGCGGGCCTCGAGCTCGCCGTCGGCTTCGTCGACGACGTCGCCCGCCCGCAGGACATCGGCGTCGCCGCCACCGCGCTCGCCCGCCTCGGCCGGGACGCCGGCTCCGCCACGTTCCTCGGTCCCGTCGACCGCACCCTGTTCAAGGTCGGCGCCGCCGTCGCGCCAGTGCTGCCCTCCGTCGTCGTGCCCGCCGCGCGGGTGCGCCTGCGCCAGCTCGTCGGCCACCTCGTCGCCGACGCCGGCAAGGGCCTGGGCCAGCACCTGGCCCGCACCCGCGCCGAGGGCTACACCCTCAACGTCAACCTGCTGGGCGAGGCCGTGCTCGGCGCCGACGAGGCCGCCGCCCGCCTGCAGCGCACCATCGACCTCGTGCGCCGGCCCGACGTCGACTACGTGTCGGTCAAGGTGTCGTCCGTCGCGGCGCAGCTCGTCACCTGGGACCTGGACGGATCGCGCGAGCGCGTCGTCGAGCACCTGCTGCCCCTGTACCGGGCGGCCCGCGACCACGGCGTCTTCCTCAACCTCGACATGGAGGAGTACAAGGACCTCGCGCTCACCACCGCGGTCTTCACGCAGGTGCTCGACCGCGACGAGTTCCGCGACCTCGAGGCCGGCATCGTGCTCCAGGCCTACCTGCCCGACGCGATGGGCGCGCTCGACGAGCTCACCGAGTTCGCGCAGCAGCGCGTGGCCGCCGGCGGCGCCCGCATCAAGGTGCGCCTCGTCAAGGGCGCCAACCTGGCGATGGAGCAGGTCGAGGCCGAGCTGCACGACTGGGCCCAGGCGCCCTACCCGACCAAGCCGGACGTGGACGCGAACTACGTGCGCATCCTCGACCACCACCTGCGCTCCGACCGCACCGCCGCCGTGCGCCTGGGCGTCGCGTCCCACAACCTCTTCCACGTGGCGCTCGCGGTGCTGCTCGCCCGCGGCCGCGGCGTGACCGAGGGCCTCGACATCGAGATGCTGCAGGGCATGGCACCCATCGAGGCGCGCCTCGTGCGCGACGAGGTGGCCAAGGACGGCGGCCACGTCGTGCTGTACACCCCGGTGGTGCGCGACGAGGACTTCGACGTTGCCATCTCCTACCTGGTGCGCCGGCTCGAGGAGAACGCCGCCGAGCAGAACTTCCTGCACGCCGCCTTCGCCCCCGCCACCGGGCACGACGGCGTCGAGGCCACGGCCATGGACCGCCAGGAGCTGGCGTTCCGTGCGTCCGTGACCCACGGCGTGCACTACGACGCCGTCGACGTCGCGCCGCGACGCCGCGACCGGTTCGCCTCCGGCGCCACCGCGCCCACCGCCACCGGCTGCCCCACCGCGGAGCCGTTCCACAACGCCGTCGACACCGACCCCGCCGTCGCCGCGCACCGCGCCTGGGCCCGCAGCATCGTCGGACCGGACTCCGGCTACGTGCCCGTGCAGGCGCCCGAGGTCACCGACACCGCGACGATCGACGACGCCGTCGCGCGCGCCGTCGCCGCCCGCCAGGTGTGGGCCGCCGTCGCGCCCGCCGACCGCGCGCGCGTGCTGCGCGCCGCCGCCCGCCAGCTCGAGGCGCGCCGCACCGACCTCGTCACCGCCATGGTGCACGAGCCCGGCAAGACCGTGCCCGAGGCCGACCCCGAGGTCAGCGAGGCGATCGACTTCGCCAACTACTACGCGGCGTCCGCGGAGGCCCTGGAGCAGGTGGACGGGGCCACGTTCACGCCCGAGGGCGTCACCCTCGTGACCCCGCCGTGGAACTTCCCCGTCGCGATCCCCGCGGGCGGTGTGCTGGCGGCGCTCGCGGCCGGGTCCGCGGTGCTCGCCAAGCCGGCGCCCACCACCCCGCGGTGCTACGAGCTCGCGATCGAGGCCGTGCACGCCGCGTTCGACGAGGTCGCGCCCGAGATCGGGCTCGACCCGCAGGTCGCGCGGGACGTCGTGCAGTTCCTGCGCGTGCCGGACGGCGACCTCGGCCAGCACCTCGTGACCCACCCCGACGTGGCGCGCGTCGTCCTCACCGGGTCCATCGAGACCGCCGAGATGTTCGCGTCCTGGCGGCCCGAGCGACCGGTGCTCGCGGAGACGTCGGGCAAGAACGCCCTGGTCGTGACCCCGTCCGCGGACCTCGATCTCGCCGTCGCGGACCTCGTGAAGAGCGCCTTCGGCCACGCGGGCCAGAAGTGCTCCGCCGCGTCGCTGGTGATCCTCGTCGGCTCCGTCGGCGACCCGGCCAGCGAGACGGGCAAGCGGTTCCGGCGCCAGCTCGTGGACGCCGTGCAGTCGCTGGCGGTCGGGTCGGCCACCGAGCTGTCCACCGTCATGGGCCCGCTCACCGAGCCCGCGCAGGGCAAGCTGCTGCGCGCCCTCACGACGCTCGAGCCCGGTGAGTCGTGGCTGGTGCGGCCGCGCCGCCTGGACGACGTGGCCGCGGCGGCCGGGATCGACGCCGAGCGGCTCTGGTCGCCGGGCCTGCGCGACGGCGTCGCGCCGGGGTCGTTCTTCCACCTCACCGAGGTGTTCGGCCCGGTGCTCGGCATCATGACCGCGAAGGACCTCGACGAGGCGATCCGCCTGCAGAACCAGGTCGACTTCGGCCTCACCGCGGGCATCCACTCGCTCGACGACGACGAGATCGCGACCTGGCTCGACCGGGTCGAGGCGGGCAACGTGTACGTCAACCGGCACATCACCGGCGCGATCGTCCAGCGGCAGTCGTTCGGCGGCTGGAAGGCTTCGGCGGTCGGCCCCGGCGCCAAGGCGGGCGGCCCGAACTACGTGGCCGAGCTCGGCACCTGGTCCGACGCCGAGGGCGTGCCGTCGCGCACGACCGACCCCGAGGGCTGGCTCGCGGCGGCGCAGGCCTCCGACGACGCCGCCTGGGCGGCCGAGATCGGCGTCGGGCACGACCGGTCCGGCCTGCGGGTGGAGGAGAACACCTTCCGCTACCGACCGATCGAGCGCCTGACCGTCCGAGTCGGCGATGGCGCCCTGCCGATCGAGGTGCGGCGTGTGCTCGCCGCGGCGAAGCGCGCCGGCGTGCCGGCCGTCGTCGTGCCCGACTCCGACTCGGGATGGGGCGTGCCGCACGAGGCGCCGACGTCCCACGAGGACTTCGCCGCCGCCGTCGCGGCCGGCCGTGTCACGGGCCGCGTCCGCGTGGTCGGTCGTGCGCCGGGCCTGCACGAGGCCGCGGCACAGCGCCTCGGCACGGTGACGGTCCTCGACGCGCCCGTGGTCGCCAGCGGCCGCCGTGAGCTGCTCGCCGTCGTGCGTGAGCAGGCTGTCAGCCGCACCCGCCACCGGTACGGGCACGTGCACGCCTGATCCCTCGCGCCGCGGCCACCGGAATCGACCGTGCTGACCTGGTCCTCAAACTGCCCGTTTGAGGAGCAGGTCAGCACGGTCGATTCCAGTTTCGGCAGGAGGCGCGGGGACCGTCGTGGCACGATCGCGCCATGACGGTGGCGTTCGTGCTGGGCGGCGGCGGCGTGCGCGGCGCGGTGCACGTCGGGATGCTGCAGGCGCTGTTCGAGGCCGGGGTGCGTCCCGACCTGGTGGTCGGCACGTCCATCGGCGCGATCAACGGCGCGGCCGTGGCCGCGGACCCCAGCCTCGCCGTCGTCGACCGTCTCGGCGAGGCCTGGGCCTCACCCACGGCGAACGAGGTCTACGGCGAGCCGTGGTACCGGCAGCTCTCACGGCTCGCCCGCTCGCGCACGCACCTGTACGACCCGGCCGCGCTGCGTCGGCTCATCGCCGGCACGCTGGGCGAGCGCACCACGTTCGAGGACCTGCAGGTGCCGCTCGTGGTCGCCGCGGCGAGCATCGAGCGCGCGTCCGAGCACTGGTTCGACGCCGGTCCGCTGGTCGAGGCGGTGCTCGCCTCGGCGTCGGTGCCGGGCGCGCTGCCGCCCACCGAGATCGACGGCGAGCACTTCGTCGACGGCGGGATGGTCAACTCGATCCCGCTCGGGGAGGCGGTGCGACGGGGCGCGACGACGGTCTACGTGCTGCAGGTCGGCCGTGTCGAGGAGCCGCTGACCGTGCCGACCAAGCCGTCCGACGTCGCCCGCGTGAGCTTCGAGATCGCGCGGCGACACCGGTACTTCCGCGAGCTGGAGGAGGCGCGCGCCGTCGCGACCGTCCACGTGCTCCCGACGGGCGGCTCGCTGCCGGGGGACGCGAAGCTCGGCGCGTTCCGCAAGCTGGACGCCACGCACCAGCGGATCGCCCAGTCGTACGACGCGGCCCGCGCCTTCCTGGCCGAGACCCAGGGACCCGGTGGCACGACGGGCGACGACGCGGGGACGGGCGAGTGATCGCGCCCCCGCCCCTCTGGGTGCGGCGCCTGGTCCTGGCGCCGCTGGTGATCGCGCTGGCGGTGCTGCTCGTGCCGACGTCGATCATGCTCGCGCTGGTGGTGGGCGCGGCGCTGACCTGGCTGCTGCCCGGGCGCCTGCGGGTGCTGCGCCTGCTGTGGATGATCTCGTTCTACGTCCTGTGGGACGCCGCCGCGCTGGTGGTGCTGTTCGCGCTGTGGGTGGCGTCCGGGTTCGGGGCGGCGATGCACCAGCCGTGGATGCGGCGCGCGCACGTCGCCGTCGCCCGCTGGGCGCTGGCGGTCCTGTTCTGGCAGGTGCGCTGGACGTTGCGGCTGAGGATCGTGATCGAGGCGCCCACCGGCGCGAGCGTGCCCGACGTGCCCGTGCTCGTGCTGAGCCGGCACGCCGGACCGGGGGACTCGTTCATCCTGGTGGACACCCTCCTGGGGCGGGGGCGCCGCACCCCGGCCATCGTCCTCAAGGACACCCTCCAGTGGGACCCCGCGGTCGACGTCCTCCTGCACCGGCTGCCCGCGGCCTTCGTCACGCCGCAGTCCCGGCGCAGGCCCGGCCAGCCCGGTGCCGCCGAGACGATCGCGCAGATCGCCGCCGACCTGGGTCCTGACGGCGCGCTCGTGCTGTTCCCCGAAGGGGGCAACGTGACCCCGGGACGTCGCGCCAAGCGCATCGCCGCGCTCCGGGCGCGCGGCAAGGACGCGCTCGCCGACCGGGCCGAGCGGATGCCGCACGTCATGGTGCCGCACGCCGGCGGCTTCCTCTCCGCGCTCGACACCGTCCGCGGGGACGCGGCGGTCCTCGTCGTCGCGCACACCGGGCTCGAGCGGCTCGTCACCGTGCGCGACATCTGGCGCGAGCTGCCGATGGACAAGGAGATCGTGCTCGGGGGCCGGCTCACGCGCGTCGCCGACCTGCCTGGGGACGCCGAGGGGCGCGAGCTGTGGCTCTTCGAGCAGTGGGAGCGCGTGGACGCCTGGATCGCCGCGCGCGACGCCGACCGGCCGGTCGCCGACCTGCGCGGAGATCACTCGGGCTGAACACCCCCTTCACAGGATCGTCGCGTCGGGTAAGGTCACCCAGCCGTCGAGACCCGGCGACATGGGATACCAGTAAGGAGCCCCCACGATGCAGCTCATGCGGAGGCGCTCGATCGAAGCGACGATCGCGGCGTCCGACGAGCCCCAGCGCCAGCTCAAGCGCACCCTCGGAGCCTGGGACCTCGTCGTCCTCGGCATCTCCGTGGTGATCGGCGCCGGCATCTTCTCGAAGGCCGCGGCGGTCTCCGCGACCCAGACCGGACCGTCCGTCGTGATCTCGTTCCTCATCGCGGGAGTCGTCTGCGCCCTGGCCGCGCTCTGCTACGCGGAGTTCGCCTCGCACATGCCGGTCGCCGGGTCGGCGTACACGTTCTCGTACGCCTCGATGGGCGAGCTGGTCGCGTGGATCATCGGCTGGGACCTCATCCTCGAGATGTTCTTCGCCGCGTCCGTCGTCGCGAAGGCGTGGGGGCTGTACCTCGACAACTTCCTGCACGTCTTCGGCCTCGGCGGCGTGGACGAGAAGGGCGTCGCGTCCGGCATCCACAACACGGTCCACCTGGGCGGCGTGACGTTCGACTGGGGCACGGCCCTGCTGATCGTGGTGCTCGCGCTGCTGCTCGCCGTCGGCACCAAGCTGTCGACGCGCGTCACCGGCGTCCTCACGGCCGTCAAGGTCGCGATCGTGCTGCTCATCATCGTGGTCGGCTTCGCCTTCTTCAGCGCGTCCAACCTCAGCCCGTTCGTGCCCGGCCCGGAGTCGTTCGGCGAGTCCACGACGCACGCCACCACGATGACGCAGACCCTGTTCTCCTGGCTGGCCGGCGCGGAGCTCTCCGTGGGTGGCGTGATGGGGATCCTCGCCGGTGCCGGCACCGTGTTCTTCGCGTTCATCGGCTTCGACGTCGTGGCCACCGCGGCCGAGGAGACGCGCGAGCCCCGCAAGAACGTGCCCCGCGGCATCCTCGGCGGCCTCGCGATCTGCACCCTGCTCTACATCGCGGTCTCCATCGCGCTGTCCGGCATGGCCACCCCCCAGCAGCTGCGCGACGCCACGCCCGACAACGGCGCGTCCGCGACGATCATCACCGCGTTCCAGCTCCAGGAGAACGCCCCGACGTGGGCCACGCAGGTCATCACCGTCGGCATCCTCGTCGGCCTCACCACCGTCGTCATGGTGCTGATGCTGGGCCTCACCCGCATCGTCTTCGCGATGAGCCGCGACGGCCTCCTGCCCCGCGGCATGTCGAAGACCTCGGAGAAGCGCGGCACGCCCGTCATCATCCAGGTCGGCAGCGCCGTCCTGCTGGTGATCGTCACCTGCTTCTTCTCGGTCGACGTGCTCGGCAACATGGTGAACATCGGCACCCTGTCGGCGTTCGTGCTGGTGAGCTTCGGCGTCCCGCTGCTGCGTCGCCGCCGCAAGGCGTCGGGCCAGCCGGAGGGCGAGGGCTTCCGCGTCCCGTGGGCGCCCGCGCTGCCGATCATCTCCGGCCTGCTGTGCCTGTGGCTGATGTTCCAGCTCGACGTCGAGACCTGGCTGCGGTTCCTCGTGTGGCTCGCGCTCGGGTTCGCGATCTACTTCGGCTTCAGCTACCGCAACTCGCAGCTGGGCAAGCACCCGGAGCAGATCGCGGCCGACTACCGCGAGGGCGTGCCGACGGCCGCCGGCGCGGACGGCGGACCGCGGGACTGATCCCGCACGCGTGACCGGAGCCGGGG
>NZ_JBHUWC010000150.1:0-10154 GCF_042670225.1 Isoptericola sp. NPDC057191
CCCCTCGCGGGGTGACCGGCCGCCGTCGTGCGTCAGCGCGTGGGCGCCGGCTCAGGCAGGCTGGATCAGAAGTCCATGCCGCCCATGCCGCCGTCGCCACCACCCGGAGCGGCCGAGGCCGGCTCCGGCTTGTCGGCCACGACGGCCTCGGTGGTGAGGAACAGCGCGGCGATCGACGCGGCGTTCTGCAGCGCGGAGCGCGTGACCTTGACCGGGTCGTTGACGCCCGCGGCCAGCAGGTCCTCGTACACGCCGGTCGCGGCGTTGAGGCCGTGACCCGGGGTGAGGTTGCGGACCTTCTCCGCCACGACGCCGCCCTCGAGGCCGGCGTTGATCGCGATCTGCTTGAGCGGGGCGTCGATCGCGGCGCGCACGATCTGCGCACCGGTCGCCTCGTCACCCTCGAGCTCCAGCTTCGGGAACGCAGCGGCACCGGCCTGGATCAGCGCGACGCCACCACCGGCGACGATGCCCTCCTCGACCGCAGCCTTGGCGTTGCGGACGGCGTCCTCGATGCGGTGCTTGCGCTCCTTGAGCTCCACCTCGGTGGCCGCGCCGGCCTTGATGACGGCGACGCCGCCGGCCAGCTTGGCGAGGCGCTCCTGGAGCTTCTCGCGGTCGTAGTCGGAGTCCGACTTCTCGATCTCGGAACGGATCTGGTTGACGCGGCCCGAGATGAGCTCGGCGTCGCCCGCACCCTCGACGATCGTGGTCTCGTCCTTGGTCACGACGACCTTGCGCGCCTGGCCCAGCAGGTCGAGGGTCGCGTTCTCCAGCTTGAGGCCGACGGTCTCGGTGATGACCTGGCCGCCGGTGAGGATCGCGATGTCCTGCAGCATGGCCTTGCGGCGGTCGCCGAAGCCCGGGGCCTTGACGGCGACGGACTTGAAGGTGCCGCGGATCTTGTTGAGCACGAGGGTGGCCAGGGCCTCGCCCTCGACGTCCTCGGCGATGATGAGCAGCGAGCGACCGGCCTTCATGACCTGGTCGAGCACCGGCAGCATGTCCTTGACGTTCGAGATCTTCGACTCGACGATCAGGACGTACGGGTCCTCGAGGACGGCCTCCTGGCGCTCCGGGTCCGTCTCGAAGTAGCGGGCGAGGAAGCCCTTGTCGAAGCGCATGCCCTCGGTGAGCTCGAGCTCGAGGCCGAAGGTGTTCGACTCCTCGACGGTGATGACGCCTTCCTTGCCCACCTTGTCGAGGGCCTCGGCGATGAGCTCGCCGATGGAGGCGTCGCCGGCCGAGATGGCGGCCGTGGCGGCGATCTGGTCCTTGGTCTCGATCTCGACCGCGGCGTTCAGCAGCTGCTCGGTGACGGCCTCGACGGCCTTCTCGATGCCGCGCTTGACGGCGATCGGGTTGGCACCGGCGGCGACGACCCGCAGGCCCTCGCGCACGAGCGCCTGGGCGAGCACGGTGGCGGTGGTGGTGCCGTCACCCGCGACGTCGTCCGTCTTCTTGGCGACCTCCTTGACGAGCTCCGCACCGATCTTCTCGTACGGGTCGTCGAGCTCGATCTCCTTGGCGATGGAGACACCGTCGTTGGTGATCGTGGGGGCGCCCCACTTCTTGTCCAGGACGACGTTGCGGCCCTTGGGGCCGAGCGTGACCTTGACGGTGTCGGCGAGCTGGTTGAGCCCGCGCTCCATGCTCCGACGAGCTTCCTCGTCGAACGCGATGATCTTGGCCATGGGGACTGATCCTCCGCTGGTGGCTGAGTTGGCCGGCCGGTGCCCGCGACGGACGACCCACCCCGCGACGTTCAGGTCACGCACGCGCGGAGGGTCTCACCGAACGACCCGAGTGCTTCACCCGCGGCCTGAGAGAACGCCCGCCCTGGGGGCGGCTGTCACTCGACGACCGAGAGTGCTAAGCCATTATTGGCACTCTCGGGTGGCGAGTGCAAGACGTTCGCCGAGGGCGTGCAGCTTTCCCGGGCACGACGAAGGCCGGTGCCCCCGCGCGCGTCCGTGCGTGCGGTGGCACCGGCCTCGTGCTGCGTCAGCGTGCCCGCGAGGTCAGAGCGGTCGGACCTGCTCGGCCTGCGGACCCTTCTGCCCCTGCCCGACCTCGAACTCGACGCTCTGCCCCTCGTCCAGGCTGCGGTATCCGTCGCTCTGGATGGCGCTGTAGTGGACGAACAGGTCCTGCCCGCCCGCGGCCGGGGTGATGAACCCGAACCCCTTCTCCGCGTTGAACCACTTGACGGTGCCCTGGGCCATGTACTTCTCCTTGTGCTACTCGGCCGCAGGGCAGGCACCCCACGGTGAGAAGGAGCCTAGTAGCGGCGGTCGAGGCAAGGGAAGCACCGATGTCCGGAATGTCGGCCATCCAGGGTGGCGGGCCGAGAGCCGCCGGCCGTCAGCCGACGGGCGTCTTCAGCACCACCCAGACGGCCTCGGGGCTGGCGGAGACGTCGTCCGACTCCTGCACGTTCGCCGGGTCGATGTCGAGCGCCTCGGCCACGGCGCTGGCCGTGTCGGCGCGGTCGGCGCCGTACAGCACGGTGCTGTCGTCGTAGGCGCCCGCCAGGGCGTCGGGGACGTTCGCCGCGCCGACGTCGCTGAAGCCCGCCCCCGCGAGGGCGCTCTGTCCCGCGGCCGCCTGACCGGTCGACTCGGCACCCGAGATGTCGTTGAACACGAGGACCGACGCGGCGAGGTTCGCCGCCCCCGGGTCGCCCGGCAGCTCGGCGGACGCGTCGTCCGACTCCCCGTCCGTGGGGTCCTGGGCCGGGTCCTCGCTCGCGTCGCCGCTCGGAGTCTCCTCGCCCTCGGCGTCCTGCGACTCCGTGGCCTTCGGTTCGTCGGTGCCCGCCGCCGTGGACTGCTCCGCCGCCGGCGGCGTGTCGGGCCCGTCGTCGGACAGGAACGACACCACTCCGACGGCGATGCCGGCGAAGACGACGGCGACCAGCAGGAAGGGCCACACGGAGCTCCACCCGCTGCGAGGCTCACGATGCACACCGACCGGCGTGCCCTCGGGCCCGCGGACGTCGAACTCGTCGGGCGGGTAGGAGTAATGGCTCTTGCTCACGGCGGACAGGGTAGCCGGTACGAACGTCCGGCCGTCCAGGGTGCTCCCAGCGTCGCCCTGGCCTGCTGCTCCACGCCGACGACGCCGCGTCGTCAGGACTGGCCGTCCGACAGGCGCCGCGCCGAGCGGGCGCGCTGGCGCGTGGAGCGCATGCGTCGCAGCCGCTTGACGAGCATCGGGTCGTGCGCCAAGGCGGCCGGCGAGTCGATGAGGGCGTTGAGGACCTGGTAGTACCGCGTCGCGGACAGGCCGAACAGCTCGCGCACCGCCTGCTCCTTCGCGCCGGCGTACTTCCACCACTGCCGCTCGAAGGCGAGGATCTCGCGGTCGCGGTCGGTGAGGTCGCCCTCGGCCGACGTCGTGGCCTGCTCGGCCGCCGTCGTGCCCGACGCCTCCGGGTCCGGTTGGACCTTCTGGACCAGGATCTCGCTCATGGCGTCCCAGTATGGCGCGTCCGCGTGCCCGACCCGGCGACGTCGCCCCGCGCGCCGCGATCCCGCACCGCGACCCCGCCCGTGTCAGAACCACGTGACGCCATGGCGAGTCCTGGTTCTGACAGCTCCCGGGCCTCGCGACCTGTCAGAGCCAGGTGCGGGTAGGGCACCACGTGACTCTGACAGGTCGGGCGGGCGGGTGCGCTAGCGTCGCCAGCGTGGAGACGACGACGAGCACCCGGCCGCCCCTCGACCAGGTCATGGCGCCCGACTGGGCGGCCGCGCTGGCCGACGTCGAGCCGCAGATCCACGCGATGGGCGACTTCCTGCGCGCGGAGGTCGCGGCCGGCCGCACGTACCTGCCCGACGGGTCCCACGTCTTCGCCGCGTTCTCCCGCCCGCTCGCCGACGTGCGGGTGCTCGTCGTGGGTCAGGACCCGTACCCCACGCCGGGGCACCCCATGGGCCTGTCGTTCTCGGTCCAGCCGCAGGTGCGGCCCGTGCCCCGGTCGTTGGTGAACATCTACACCGAGCTCGCCGACGACGTCGGCGTGCCCACGCCGTCGACCGGCGACCTGCGCCCCTGGGCCGACCAGGGCGTCATGCTGCTCAACCGCGTCCTCACGGTGCGCCCCGGCACGCCGGCGTCCCACCGGGGCAAGGGCTGGGAGCAGGTCACCGAGGCTGCGATCAAGGCGCTCGTCGCCCGGGGCGGCCCGCTCGTCGCGATCCTCTGGGGGCGCGACGCCGCGTCGCTCAAACCGTGGCTCGGCGACGTACCGACCGTGGAGAGCGCCCACCCCAGCCCCCTGTCCGCGTACCGCGGGTTCTTCGGGTCCCGACCGTTCTCCCGCGTCAACGCGCTCCTCGAGGCGCAGGGCGGCACGCCCGTGGACTGGCGCCTGACCTGAGCCCGGCTGTCGCCCCGAGCGCCGACCGCGCATCGAGGAGCACAATGGCGGGCGTGACCACGCAGGCCCCCACCCCGACCCCTGACGGCACGGCCCCCGACGCGACGCCCCCCACGTGGGCGCGGTACGTCGCGATCGGCGACTCGTTCACCGAGGGGCTGTGGGATCCCTATCCGTCCGACGACGGCTCCCCCGCCCCTGCCGGCACCGAGTCGACCGCGAAGCAGCGCGGCTGGGCGGACCGCCTCGCCGACACGCTCTCGGTCCGGCGCACCGCTGCCGGGGCGCCCGCCCTCGAGTTCGCGAACCTCGCGATCCGGGGCCGGCTGCTGCGCCACATCCTGGACGAGCAGGTCGACGTCGCCCTGTCGATGCAGCCCGACCTGGTCTCGCTCGTCGGCGGCGGGAACGACATCCTGCGCCCCCAGGCCGACATCGACGTGCTGTCCGCCCGCCTCGAGGAGGGCGTCGCGAAGATCCGTGCGACCGGGGCCGACGTCCTGCTCGGCACCGGCTTCAAGGCCGGGGCCGGCCTGAGCTGGACGCGCGGCCGCGTGGGGCAGTACAACGCGAACATCTGGACCGTCGCCCGCAAGCACGGGGCGTACGTGCTGGACCTGTGGGGCCTCGACCCGCTGTTCGACCTGCGCATGTGGTCCGACGACCGCATCCACCTCACCCCGGAGGGCCACCGCCGTGTGGCCGACGCCGGCCTGGTCGGCCTGGGCCTCGAGCCCGACGACGCGGCCTACGACATCGCGCTCGACCCCCTGCCCGCGCAGGCGTTCGTCGCGCGGGCACGCGCCAACGCGCAGTGGGCCCGCACGCACGTCGTGCCGTGGGTGCAGCGCCGGATCCGGCACACCTCCAGCGGGGACGGCCGCGCGCCGAAGTGGGCCGAGCCCACGGCCTGGCCCCCCGCGGGCGACGCGCGCTGAGCCCTCAGACCTTCAGGAACGACGAAGGGGCGGACCGGGCCACGGTCCGCCCCCTCGTCGTGCCGGGAGTGGAGCCGCCTGTCGGATTCGAACCGACGACCTTCCGTTTACAAGACGGGAGCTCTACCAGCTGAGCTAAGGCGGCGGGAGCGCGGCACAGCCTACCGGGAGCCGGCAGGCCGTGCCGCGGGACGTCAGCCCGCGCTGTTGGCGGCGGTGACGGCCTGCTTGAGGGCGGACGGGTCGTTCCAGTTCGACACGACCTTGCCGTCGACCAGCACGTACGGGGTGCCGGTGAAGCCGTCGTCCTTCTGGATCTCCTTCGTGGCCGAGAACACGTACTGGCCGAAGGTCTCGCGCGCGGTCCCGTCCGAGATCGCGGACGAGACGTCATCGGGCACGCCCGCGTCCTTCGCGTACGACGCGAGCTGCTCGTCCGTCAGACCCTGGGTGCCCTCCTTCGGCTGGTTCGTGAACAGCGCGGCGTGGAAGGCGGGGAACGCGTCGGGGGCCTTGTCCGCGACGTAGGCCGCCGCCGACGCCGAGCGGGTCGAGTACTCCGAGCCCTGCGACTGCGCGTCCAGGATGGAGATCGGGTGGTACACGACGGTCGCGTCACCGGCGCCGACCATCTCGTCGATGCTGTCGGCGTTCGTCTGCTCGAACTGGCCGCAGATGGGGCACATGTAGTCGAGGTAGACGTCGATGACGGGTGCGTCGCCGTTGTCGGTGCCGGCCGCGCCGTCCTTGCCGACGGGGATGCCGCCGTTGTCCTGCGCCGTCGCGGGCAGCGTGGCGTCCGCGAGGGCGATGTCGTCGACGTTCTTCTTCGCACCCTGCTGCAGGATCATCCAGACCACGACGCCGAGCGCGACCAGCGCGACGGCGAGCACGGACAGGGTGATGATCCGGTTGCGGCGGTCGCGCTGCTGCTCCTTCTGGCGCAGCGCGAGCGCCTCGGCGCGCGCGGCCTCACGGCGCTCGGCCTTCGACATGTTCGGGTTCTTCGACATCGTGTCCTCGAGGTCCTCGGGGGAGCGGGGCGGCGCGGGCAGCGCCGGACGGGGCGAAGCCTACCTGCGCCACCTGGGCACCAGCCCGGAGCCGGGCGCAGGTCAGCGAGGGGTCCCCGTCACAGGACGGAGGGCGCCTCGGTGAGCGGCCACCAGTCGATCGTCGGGTCGCTGAGGACGGGGGCGACCAGGAACGCGGTGAGCCCCAGGCAGACCAGCACCACCACCACGGCGCCCACCTTGCCGGGCGCCACCCGGTGGAGCAGCGTCCGCCCGCCCTCGCGTGCGGCAGCCCCGGCGGGCCCGAACCAGGTGGCCAGGAGCGCGACGACCATCACCCCGGCCAGCACGCCGTTGAACACGACGGCCTCGTTCATGCCGCCCTGGGACCGCGCCTCGACGTCGTCGCGCGGCAGCACGATGAGGTGCCCCGCACCGAACAGCCACCAGCCGGCGAGCAGCGTCAGCAGGCCCGCGCACGCACCGACGAGCACCGCGGGGATCGACCCGAGCAGGCCCATGAGGGCGTGCCACGGGAACAGGAGCGTGCCCACCACCCCGTCCGAGCCGCGGACACCCTTGTGCTCCCGGCGCCGGTGCAGCGCGTCGCCCGACGCCGCGACGGTGCGGCACAGCAGCACCAACGCGACAAGGACGCCGAACCCGAGCAGCGGCCGGGTGGCCGCGAGCGCCACGAGCACGAGCCCGACGGCGCACGCGGTCCCGGTGCGTCGCGGGTGCACCGGCCGCACGTACGGGCCGGGCGGCTCCGGGGCGAGGGGCATCTCCTCGACCAGCTGGTCGTAGCCCTTGTAGCGGACGTCGCCGACGGGGATAGCGCGGGTCGCGCCGTCCTGCGCCTGCAGCCGGTCCCGCTCGAGGGCGGTCATCGTCTGGGTGGGGTCGCCCGGGTCGGCGTCCGACGCCACGGGGACAGGAACCGAGGTGGACGGAGGCGGGGGCGGCGGCATGGTCGGCACGGTCGGAGCGGTGGCGCCGCCGGAGGCGGGCGCGAACGACGCGGGGGCTGCCGCCGGCGCGACGGCCTGCGTCGGCAGGGAGACCCGCTGCGTCTCGGCGGCCTGCACGATCCGCTGCGTGGCGTCCGGCTCCGCCCACGGGTCGGGGGCGCCGCCGAGGGCGTCGTCGAGGTCGTGGCGCAGGGCGCGGGCCACCTCGGTGGGCCCCCAGCGCCGGGCGGGGTCGGCCTGGAGCGCGCCGGCGAGCGCCCGCGCGGTCCGGGCGGGCACGCCCACGAGGTCGGGCCTGCCCTCGCGGGAGCGACGCAGCACGAGCTCGGTGGGCCGGACGCCGAAGGGCGAGCGGCCGGTGGCCGCGAACGCGAGGAGCGCGGCCCAGCTCCACCAGTCGGTCTCGGCGACGGGGGCGCCGCCGTCGAGCAGCTCGGGGGCGATGTAGCCGGGGGTGCCCATGACGAAGCCCGCGGACGTGGTCCGCGCGTCGCCGGGGCCCTGCGCGATGCCGAAGTCGATGAGCACGGGTCCCTGGGCGGTGATCATCACGTTGGACGGCTTGAGGTCGCGGTGCACCACGCCGGCGTCGTGCACGGCCTCCAGCGCGTCGGCGAGCTGGTCGGCCAGGGAGAAGACGTCGGCGGCGTCGAGCGGTCCGCGTTCGTCCACCTCCTCCTCCAGGGTCACGCCGTCCACCAGCTCGGTGACGACGAAGGCGTACGGGCCCTCCAGCTCGGCGTCGAGCACCTGCGCGACGGCGGGGTGACGCAGGCGCTGCAGCGACGCGGCCTCCCGCCGCAGCCGTTCACGGCCGGCGGGGTCGGCGTCGACGTGCGCGTGCAGGACCTTGAGCGCGACAGCGTTGCCGCCGCCGTCGACGGCCTCGTACACCGCGCCCATCGCGCCGCTGCCCAGGGGCCGGACGACGGTGTAGCCGCCGACCTCCGCACCCTCCGCGAGACCGCGGTCGCGCGCGGGATGCCGGACGGCGCCGTCCTCTCGCGGTGCGGGCGGCGGGTCGGGCACCGGGGTCCGCCCCGGGACCTGCATCGCGTCGACCTCACCCATGGGGCACACCGTAGTCGTCCGCCCCTGCCCCGGCGCGCCGTGCCGCGCGGTGCCCGGGAAGGTTCGGGGCAGGTCTGGAGCAGGACCGGGGTGCGCCCTGGACGGGAGCCGGAGGTGTGAGATCCGCCCTTCACCGGGGCGAGGGACGGACGCTCTCGGTACCCTGTCCAGGGGAGGACGTCGCCCGACGGAATCCTGCAGAACTCTTGGAGAGAGGTCCATTGACAGGCAAAGGATCGTCAAGCAGCCATCACCGGGACGGCGGGTACGACCTGGTCGTCGTCGCCAACCGGCTCCCCGTCGACTTCACGGTCGACGACGACGGCGAGGTGGACTGGCACCGGTCCCCCGGCGGCCTGGTCACCGCCCTCGAGCCCGTGATGCGGGAGGCGGACGGCGCCTGGGTCGGCTGGTCCGGCGCCCCTGACCTCGAGCACGCGCCGTTCGAGGCCGACGGCATGCTGCTGGTGCCCGTCACGCTCAGCGCGCCGGAGATCGAGCGGTACTACGAGGGCTTCTCGAACGACACCCTGTGGCCGCTCTACCACGACGTCATCTCCCCGCCCACCTACCACCGGCAGTGGTGGGACGCGTACCGCCGCGTCAACCGGCGCTTCGCCGAGGCCGCGGCCGCGCAGGCGGCGGAGGGCGCGGTCGTGTGGGTGCACGACTACCAGCTCCAGCTGGTGCCGAAGATGCTCCGCGAGCTGCGCCCCGACCTGCGCATCGGCTTCTTCGACCACATCCCGTTCCCGGCGGTCGAGCTGTTCCAGCAGCTCCCGTGGCGCACCCAGATCGTGGAGGGGCTGCTCGGCGCCGACCTCATCGGCTTCCAGCGCGGCGGCGACGCGTCGAACTTCGTGCGGTCGGTGCGCAGGCTCACCAAGCACAGCACCCGCGGGCCCATCATCACGGTGGCGGACGAGGACGGCGGCCCGGCCCGGCACGTGCGGGCGGCGGCGTTCCCGATCTCGATCGACTCCCACCACTTCGACGCGCTCGCGCGCGAGCCGGAGGTGCAGGCGCGCGCCAAGGAGATCCGCGCCGACCTGGGCGACCCGCAGGTGATGATGCTGGGCGTCGACCGCCTCGACTACACCAAGGGCATCCGGCACCGCGTCAAGGCGTACGGCGAGCTGCTGCAGGACGGCCGCCTCGACGTCGAGCACGCGACGCTCGTGCAGGTGGCCAGCCCCAGCCGCGAGAACGTCGGCGCGTACCAGGAGCTGCGCGAGCACGTCGAGGTCCTCGTCGGGCGCATCAACGGCGAGTTCGGCGAGCTCGGGCACTCCGCCATCCACTACCTGCACCACTCCTACCCGCCCGCAGAGATGGCCGCGCTCTACCTGGCGGCGGACGTCATGCTCGTGACGTCCCTGCGCGACGGCATGAACCTCGTCGCGAAGGAGTACATCGCGGCCCGCTCGGACGAGCAGGGCGTGCTGGTGCTCAGCGAGTTCACCGGCGCGGCCGACGAGCTCGCCCCTGGCCCTCTGCTGGTCAACCCGCACGACATCGACGGCATGAAGGACACCATCGTCGCGGCCGCGCACATGCCGCCGCGCGAGCAGCGGCGTCGCATGCGCAGGCTGCGCCGCAAGGTCATGGCGGACGACGTCGCCAAGTGGTCGCAGAGCTTCCTCGGCGTGCTCACCGCGACGCCGTCCCGCGGCGGCGCGGGCCACGGGTGACCAAGGACCGGGTGGACGAGGCACGGGTGGACGAGCCCCGGGTCGCGGAGTCGCCTCCCGACGACGACGCGAGCGCCGCGCTGGCC
>NZ_JBHUWC010000151.1:0-10118 GCF_042670225.1 Isoptericola sp. NPDC057191
GATCAATTCAGCACGCACGATGCGGAGGGCAGGGTTACTCGTGCTGCCAGCTGTGCCAGAGCCTGGCGTAGTCCCCGCCGGCGGCTACGAGGTCGTCGTGCGGGCCGATCTCGGTGATGCGGCCGCCGTCCACGACGGCGACCCGGTCGGCGTCGTGCGCGGTGTGCAGGCGGTGCGCGATGGCGACCACCGTGCGGCCCGTGAGCACGGCGTTGAGCGACCGCTCGAGGTGGCGGGCGGCGCGCGGGTCCAGCAGCGACGTCGCCTCGTCGAGGACGAGCGTGTGCGGGTCGAGGAGCACCAGCCGCGCGAGCGCGATCTGCTGCGCCTGGGCAGGCGTGAGCGTGTGCCCACCCGACCCGACGGCCGTCTCGAGCCCGTCGGGCAGCGCGGCAGCCCAGCCGGAGGCGTCGACCGCCCCGAGCGCGCCCCACAGGGCGTCGTCGGTGGCCGTCGTGTCAGCGAGCCGCAGGTTCTCGGCCAGCGACCCGACGAACACGTGGTGCTCCTGCGTCACCAGGGCGACGTGGTGGCGCAGGTCCTCCAGGGGCAGCTCGACGAGCGGCACGTCACCCACGGTGACCGACCCTCCGGTGGGCGGGTGGATGCCCGCGAGCATGCGACCCAGGGTGGACTTGCCCGCGCCGGACGGGCCGACGACGGCCAGCCGTTCGCCCGGGGCCAGGTCGAGGTCGATGCCGTGCAGCACGTCGTGCCCCTCGCGGTACGCGTAGCGCACGGCGCGGGCGCGCACGTCCTCCGACGTCGGGACGGCCGTGCCGGCGGTGCGGTCCGCGCCGACGAGGCCGACACCGACGACGCGGGCCAGCGCGACCGCTGCGACCTGCAGCTCGTCGAGCCAGAACACGAGGTCGAAGACCGGGCCGCCCATCTGGTGCCCGTACATCGCGATCGTCGCGACGGTGCCCACCGTGGTGACGTCCTGCGAGACGAGCCACCCACCCCACAGGACGACGACGATCGGCGCGATCGCGACCGCGGCGTCGAGCGACGGGATGAGCCGCAGCCGCAGACCCAGCGTGTACGACTCGGCGTCGAACGCCTCGCGCAGGTCGCGGTCGATCCGGCGGCGCACGCGCCCGCCCAGGTGCAGCGCGTCGGTGGTACGGGCACCCTCGACCGCCTCCGTGATGGAGCCGTTGATGGTGGCGTACGCGGCCGACTCGCGCAGGTAGCCCGGCGTGGCGCGCTTCAGGTACCAGCGGGTGGCCACGACGATCAGCGGGACGCCGGTGAGCAGGCCGATCGCCACCAGCGGGCTCGCGAGGAACGACGCGACGAGGGTCAGCACGATCGTCACGATGCAGACCAGCACGCGCGGCACGCCGAACCGCACCGCGTGCTGCAGCTTGTTGACGTCGTTCGTGGTGCGCGCGACGAGGTCGCCGGTGCCGGCCTTCTCCACGGTGGACAGCGGCAGCCGGGTGACGGCGTCCATGAACTCCTCGCGCAGGTCCGCGAAGACCCGCTCGCCGAAAACCATGGACAGCCGCTGCGCGTACCGCGTGATGACGGCCTGGGCCACCACGGCGCCCACGAGCACCAGCGCGAGCGAGTCGACGGCGGCGATCGTGGTGCCGCCGGCGACCTCGTCGATGATCCGGCCCAGCAGGAACGGACCTGCCAGACCGGCGAGCGCGGCGAGGGTGTGCAGCACCGCGACACCGCTGAGCTGGGTGCGGTGGCGCCGGAACAGACGGCCCACCGTGCGGTTCACCTCGGCGCGGTCGGCGATCGGGAGCAGGTGGGGGTTGGCCGCGGGTGCGGCGGTGGGGGCGCTCATCGCGCGGCTCCTTCCAGGTCGATCTCGTCGGTCGTCGCGTCCTCGGCGTCCTCGGCCATGCTCCGGCCCACGACGGCTCGGTACGCGGCGCCGTGGGCGTCGCGGCGGGCGAGCAGCTCGGCGTGCGTGCCGGAGGCGGCCACCGTGGCGTCGCCGTCGAGCAGCACGACCTCGTCGACGTGGTCGAGCACCAGCGGGCTCGCGGTGACCACGAGCGTGGTGCGGCCGCGTCGGACCTCGCTGACGCGCTCGGCGATCCGCGCCTCGGTGTGGGCGTCCACCGCGCTGGTGGGCTCCACGAGCACGAGGATCTCCGGCTCCGTGAGCAGGGCGCGCGCCAGCGCGACGCGCTGCCGCTGCCCGCCCGACAGGGACCGGCCCTTCTCGGGCAGCTCGCCGGTGAGGCCGCCGGGCACGCTGTCGAGCACGTCGTGCGCGTCGGCGGTGACCATGGCGGCCAGCAGGTCGGCCTCGGTGGCGCGCCCGCGCGCGTCGAGCGCCTCGCCCAGGACGCCGGAGAACAGGTGCGGTGTCGCCTCGGAGACCACGACGCGGTGGCGCAGGGCCTCCTTGTCGAGCTCGGCCAGCAGCACCCCGCCGAGCCGCACGGGCGTGCCCGCCTCGGCCTCGTCGTCGAGCCGCCCGAGCCGCGTGGCGACGCGTGCCGAGGCGTCCGGGTCCGCGCTGACCAGCCCGACCACGCGACCGTCACGCAGCACCAGGCCGCTGGCCTCGTCGACCAGCTCGGCGCCCGCGGGCGGCGCGTCGGCGGGCGTCCCGGCGGACGGCGTCGCCTCGGTGACACGCAGCACGTCGAGGATCTTGCGCGACGAGATCACGGCGCGGATGACCATCTGCAGCATCTGGGTGGCCATCTGCACCGGCCAGGCGAGGAACGCGGCGTAGCCGTAGAAGGTGACGAGCTGGCCGCTGGTGATCTCGCCCCGCACGGCGGCGCGCGCACCGAGCCACAGCACGAGGGCGGCCAGCAGGCCGGGCAGCAGCACCTGGAGGCCGTCCAGCACCGACTGCAGCACCGCGACGCGCACGCCCTGCTGGCGCACCTCCTGCGACTGGCGCGCGTAGCGGGCGGCGAACTCGTCCTCGCCGCCGATGCCGCGCAGGATGCGCAGGCCCGAGACGGTGTCCGCGCCGAGCGACGTGAGCCGACCGGTCGCCTCGCGCTGCGTCGTCTGGCGCGACTGCAGCGGCTTGACCAGGAGGCCGAGCACGAGGGCGACCGCGGGGATGCCGAGCGCCAGGACGAGCCCGAGCTGCACGTGCTGGGACAGCATGATCGCCACGACCACGACGTACGCGATGACCCCGCCGGTGAAGCGGCCCGCCATGGAGAACATGTCGCCGACGCGCAGGGCGTCGTTCGCGACGGCGGACACGACCTCGCCGGTGGGGAGCTTGCGCGTGATCGCATGCCCGGCGCGCGAGGCCTTGTACCCGACGAGCTGCGAGAACGACAGGGACGCCCGCACCCAGTTCTCGACGTCCCAGACGTGGTTGAAGATGCCGGCGACGACGATCACCAGGGCGGCGCCGAGCATCGCGCCGCACCACAGGAACAGGGGTGCGCCGAAGCCCTGCGACAGGCCCTCGTCGATGGCACGGCCGATCAGCAGCGGGGCCGCGGCCGACGCCAGCATGGCCACGACGCCCGCCACCAGGGACTTCGACAGCACGTCGCGCTGCCGCCAGCCCTGCCAGGCCAGGAGCCGGGCGGGGGACGACAGGGGAGGGTTGCCGACGTCGGGAAGAGGGAGGGGGCGCACGAGGATCAACCCTACGGACGCCGTCCGACACCGGGCGACGGATTTAACAGGGTCCGCGGTCCGCCGCGCCCCCGACCCCGCCTACGATGCTGGGGTGAGCACGCCGCAGCAGACCCCCACCGCCAGCCAGGCCGAGACCGCCATCCGCAAGGCCCGCGGGGCCCTGTCGCGCTACCGCTTCATGGCGATCCTCACCGGTGCGATGCTGCTGGTGCTGTGCGTCGAGCTCTTCTTCAAGTACGTGATCGAGGTCGGCGTCGTCGTCGACTACCTGGGCTGGGTCCCGTTCGCGCACGGCTGGATCTACGTGGTGTACCTCGTCACGGTCCTCGACCTCTGGTCCAAGATGCGCTGGGGCTTCGGCCGGCTCGCGGCGATGGTCTTCGCCGGCGTCGTGCCGGTGATGTCGTTCATCCTCGAGAAGCGCGTGCACGGCGACGCCGACGCGAAGCTGGCGGCGCTCGCGGAGCGGTACTCGGCATGACGTCGCTCGCCCCGCTGGTCGCGCCCGGCCCGGCGCTCGACGCCGCGCGGCTCGCCCGGTACGCCCGGCACCTGCCGCTCCCGGGGGTCGGCGCGGAGGGGCAGCGGCGGCTCGCGGCGGCGCGCGTGCTGGTCGTGGGCGCCGGGGGGCTGGGCAGCCCGGCCCTGCAGTACCTCGCGGCCGCCGGGGTGGGCACGGTCGGCGTCGTGGACGACGACGTCGTGGACCTCTCCAACCTGCAGCGCCAGGTGGTGCACGGCACCGCCGACGTGGGCCGGCCCAAGGTCGAGTCCGTCCGGGACCGCCTCGCGGACCTCGCCCCGGACGTCGACGTCGTCGCCCACGCCGAGCGGCTGACCCCGGAGAACGTGCTCGGGATCCTGCGCGGCTACGACCTCGTGCTCGACGGTGCGGACAACTTCCCGACGCGCTACCTCGTGTCCGACGCCGCGGAGATCCTGGGCGTGCCCGTCGTGTGGGGCGCCATCCACCAGTTCGACGGCCAGGTGAGCGTCTTCTGGGGCGCACCGCGCCTCGCCGACGGCACGCGCGAGCGCGGAGCGACCTACCGCGACGTCTTCCCCGTCCCGCCTCCGCCCGGCACCGTGCCCGACTGCGCCACGGGGGGCGTCCTGGGCGCGCTGTGCGGCACGGTCGGCTCGGTCATGGCCACCGAGGCGGTCAAGCTGATCACCGGCGCCGGCACCACCCTCCTCGGCCGCATCGCGGTCTACGACGCCCTGGACCTCACCTGGCGCCAGCTCGCCGTCCGCCCGGACCCGACGCGTGCGCCCGTCGCCGCGCTGCTCGCCGACGACGACGCGTACGCCGCGTTCTGCGGCCTGCCCGCGTCGGCGGCGCGCCCGGCCGGAGGCACGGCCGTCCTGGGACCGGCCAGCGTCACCGCGCGCGACGCCGCCGCGCTGCTCGCGGGCGGCGAGCCCGTGACCCTCGTCGACGTGCGCGAGGACTGGGAGGCCCAGGCACTGCCCGTCGCGGGGTCGCGCCTCGTGCCGAGCGGCAGGTTCCTCGGGCCCGACGGCGCGGCCGCGGTGCGCGCGGAGCTGCCGACCGACCGTCCTGTCCTGCTGGTGTGCGCGGCGGGTGCGCGCTCGGCACGCGTGGCCGACGTCGCCCGGGCCGTCGGCGTCGACGCCCGGTCCGTGGAGGGCGGCGCCCCCGCGCTCCTCCTCGCCGCGGCGCGATAGGGCGCGCGCCGCGCCGCGAAAGGTCCGGGCGCGGCATCGCGGTCAGAGGGCCAGGTCGAGCCGACCGTCGGGAGAGGAGCTGGCCAGGGCTCCTTCGCGGCGAGGGATGCGCCCCGCACCGGCGGCGAGCCGCCCGGCCTGGACGGCGAGGCGCATCGCATGCGCCATCCGGACCGGGTCGGCGGCGCGCGTGACGGCGGTGGCGAGCAGCACGCCGTCGCAGCCGAGCTCCATGGCGAGCGCGGCGTCCGACGCCGTGCCGACCCCCGCGTCGAGGATGACGGGGACGTGCGCGGCGGCGGCGATCGCCTCGATGTTGCGCGGGTTGAGCACCCCCAGCCCGGTCCCGATGGGCGCACCGAGGGGCATGACGGCCGCGCAGCCCACGTCCTCCAGGCGTCGGGCGAGGATCGGGTCGTCGTTCGTGTAGGGCAGCACGACGAACCCGTCGCGCACCAGCCGGTCCGCCGCCTCGACCAGGCCGATCGGGTCGGGCAGGAGGGTGACGTCGTCGGCGATCACCTCGAGCTTGACCCAGGCTGTGCCGCACGCCTCGCGCGCGAGCTGCGCGGTCAGCACCGCCTCCTGGACGGAGAAGCAGCCCGCCGTGTTGGGCAGGGCGCGGATGCCGAGCCGTCCCAGGAGGCCCCAGATGCCGCCGTCCTCCTGGCCGGCGCCGCCCGGCCGGACGGCGACGCGGCGCATGGCGACCGTGGTGAGGCCGGTGCCCGACGCGACCAGCGCGTCCTCGAGCGTGAGGAGGTTGGCGGCCCCGCCCGTGCCCATGACCAGGCGGGAACCGACCTCCGTGCCGGCGACCACCAGCGGGTCGTGCACGAGGCTCGTGGCGGGCGTGGGGTGCGTGCTGGTCATGGTTCCTCCTCAGCCGCCCTGGACGGCGGTGACGATCTCGACCCGGTCGCCGGGCGCGATGCGGGTGGCGGCCCACAGGCCGCGGGGCACGACGGCGTCGTTGACGGCGACGGCGATCCCCTGCGCGACGCCGTCGGCCACGAACGCAGGGACGAGCGCGGCGACGACGCCCTCCAGACCGTCGCCGTCCGCCCCGGGCAGGGGGTAGGCCGCGCCGTTCACGACGGCGGTGGGGGTGCTCATGCGGGGGCTCCTCGGGTCGCGAAGCGGAGGGGGTCGGTGGCCGCGAGCGCGGCGGCGGCCGGTCCCGGGTCAGTGGGGTCGGTGAGGTCGGTGAGCGCGGCGAGGACGGCGTCCGCGGTCAGCGGCGCGAGCAGCACGCCGTTGCGCCCGTGCCCGACGGCGGCCAGCAGGCCGGGCGCCGCGGTCGGGCCCACCAGCGGCAGGTTGTCGGGGGTGACCGGGCGGGCGCGCGGCGTGACCTCGACGAGGGCCGCCTCGTCGATCCCGGGCACGAGGGCGCGCGCGTCGCGCAGGAGGGCGAACACCCCGCCGGCCTCGGCGCGCCGGTCGTCGGGGCGCTCCTCGGTGGTGGCGCCGACGACGATCTCGCGGTGGTTCGGTCCGCTGCCCGCTCCTGCGCCGGTCCCCGCGGCACGCGGGACGACGTACACCGGCCGGCCCTGCACGGTCCCGCGCACGACGTGCTCGAGCGCCAGGCCGGGCCCGGCGTCCAGCCGCAGGGTGATCCCTTTGACGGGCCGGACGGGCAGCCGCACCTGCGGCAGCCCGTCGAGCAGCGCGCCGGTGGCCGTCGCGCCCGTGGCGAGCACGACCGCGCCCGCGGCGTGCCGTGTGCCGGCGTCGTCGTGCACCGCGACGACGCGGCCGGTGGGGGAGCGTTCGAGCCGGACGGCGCCCTGCCGGACCACCGTGCCGCCCGCTGCGCCGTCGAGCGGGGCACCGAGCGGGGCACCGCGCGCAACATCGAGCGCAGCAACGAGCGCCGCGTGCGCCCCGCGCGGGTCGACGGCGAGGTCGCCCTCGACGACCGCAGCCCCCGCGAGCCGCGGGCCGAGGTACGGCTCGCGGCGGCGCGCGTCGGCGGCGGAGATCTCCTCGGACGCCAGCCCCCAGGCGCGGTGCAGGGCCAGGGCGCGACGCAGGAGGGCGAGGTCGTCGGCGTCGTACGCGACGGCGAGCGAGCCGGCCCGCAGGAGGGGGACGTCGCGGCCGCTCGCCGCGGCGAGGCCGGCGGCGAAGGAGGGCCAGCGTGCCGCCGCCGCGAGGTTGAGGCGGGCGAGGTCCCGCTCGCCGAAGTCCGCCTCGTTGACGGCGGCGAGCATCCCCGCGGCGGCGCGGCTCGCGCCGTCGCCGGGGGCGGGGTCGAGGACGGTGACGGTGAGCCCGGCTGCGGCGGCGCGCCACGCGACGGCGAGCCCGACGATGCCGCCGCCGACGACGACGACGTCGCGGGCGGGCGGACGTGCAGAGGTGGGCATGGGTGTGCTCCCTTCGCTGGCATGACCCAGATCAGGTTCGACGGTCGGCTCCTACGCCCTCTCAGCCCCGTCCGGGGCTCCCGTGCGCGGCCACTGTAGCGCGGGCCGTGGTTACCCTGACCGGCGTGACCACGACCAGCGCCGCCCCGGGCACGACGCGTGCCCGCCTCGCCGCCGCCCGCCTGTACCTGTGCACCGACGCCCGGGAGGACCGCGGCGACCTCGAGGACTTCCTCCACGCGGCGCTCGCGGGCGGGGTGGACGTGGTGCAGCTGCGGGACAGGTCGCTCGACGTGGTCCGTGAGCTCGAGCTGCAGGAGGTCGTGGCCCGCGTCGCCGCGGAGCACGGCGCGCTGTGGGCGGTCAACGACCGGGCGGACGTGGCCGGCCTGACCGGGGCGCCCGTGGTGCACACGGGTCAGCGGGACCTGCCGGTCCCCGCGCTCCGCTCGCTGCTGGGGCCGGGGCCCGCGCTGGGTCGTTCGACGCACTCGGCCGCCCAGGCGGCCGCCGCGGAGGCGGACCCGGACGTCGACTACTTTTGCGTCGGCCCGCTCTGGGCGACGCCCACCAAGCCCGGTCGCGCGGCGGTGGGGCTCGACCTGCTGCGCGAGGTCGCCGCGACCCGGCCCACCACGCCGTGGTTCGCGATCGGCGGGGTGGACGGCGAGCGGCTGGGCGCCGTGCTGGACGCCGGGGCGACTCGCGTCGTCGTCGTGCGGGCGATCACGCAGGCGCCGGACCCGGAGCGCGCGGCGCGCGAGCTGCGCGAGCGGCTGGGCGCGGGGTGACCTACCCGACGCAGGCAGCGGGCCGGGGGTCCGCGGGGCGCGGATAGGATGACCCGGTGACGTCTCCCGCCACCGACTCCCTCCGCCCGGTCCTGGTCGTCGACTTCGGCGCCCAGTACGCCCAGCTCATCGCGCGCCGCGTGCGCGAGGCGAGCGTCTACTCCGAGATCGTGCCCCACACGGCCACGGTCGAGCAGATGCTCGCCAAGGACCCGGCCGCGATCATCCTCTCGGGCGGCCCGTCGTCGGTGTACGCCACGGGCGCGCCGTTCGTCGACCCGGCCCTGTTCGAGGCCGGCGTCCCGGTGCTGGGCATCTGCTACGGCTTCCAGGCGATGGCGCAGGCCCTCGGCGGCGAGGTCGCCCAGACGGGGCAGCGCGAGTACGGCGGCACCGAGGTCGAGGTGAGCGACGCGGGCGTCCTGCTCGCCGGCACGCCGGACCACCAGACCGCCTGGATGAGCCACGGCGACTCCGTGCACGCCGCGCCCGAGGGCTTCGACGTGCTCGCGACGTCCTCCGGCTCGCCCGTCGCAGCGTTCGAGGACACGGACCGGCGCCTGTACGGCGTGCAGTGGCACCCCGAGGTCAAGCACTCGGCCCACGGGCAGGCCGTCCTGGAGCGCTTCCTGTACGAGGGCGCCGGGCTGAAGGCCGACTGGACGCCGGGCAACGTCATCGCCGACCAGGTGGCCGCGATCCGCGCGCAGATCGGCGACGCCCGCGTGATCTGCGCCCTCTCCGGCGGCGTGGACTCCGCCGTCGCGGCCGCGCTCGTGCAGCGTGCCGTGGGCGACCAGCTCACCTGCGTGCACGTGGACCACGGCCTCATGCGCGAGGGCGAGGTGGAGCAGATCGAGAACGACTTCGTCGCCTCGACCGGCGTGAACCTCGTCATCCGCGACGAGAAGGAGCGGTTCCTGTCCGCCCTCGACGGCGTGCGCGACCCTGAGACGAAGCGCAAGATCATCGGCCGCGAGTTCATCCGCGTCTTCGAGGACGCGCAGCGCGACATCGTCGCGGAGGCGGGGGCGCACGGCGAGCAGGTCAAGTTCCTCGTCCAGGGCACGCTGTACCCGGACGTCGTGGAGTCGGGCGGCGGCGAGGGCGCGGCGAACATCAAGAGCCACCACAACGTGGGCGGCCTGCCGGACGACCTGCAGTTCGAGCTCGTCGAGCCGCTGCGCACGCTGTTCAAGGACGAGGTCCGCGCGGTGGGCCGCGAGCTCGGCGTGCCGGAGGAGATCGTCTCCCGCCAGCCGTTCCCGGGCCCGGGCCTGGGCATCCGCATCGTCGGCGAGGTCACGGCCGAGCGCCTGGACACGCTGCGCCGGGCGGACGCCATCGCCCGCGAGGAGCTCACCAAGGCCGGCCTGGACGGCGAGATCTGGCAGTGCCCCGTGGTGCTGCTGGCCGACGTCCGGTCCGTCGGCGTGCAGGGCGACGGCCGCACCTACGGTCACCCGATCGTGCTGCGCCCGGTGTCCTCCGAGGACGCCATGACGGCCGACTGGACGCGCCTGCCCTACGACGTGCTGTCCGTCATCTCCACCCGCATCACCAACGAGGTCCCCGAGGTCAACCGCGTCGTGCTCGACGTGACGAGCAAGCCGCCGGGCACCATCGAGTGGGAGTGACGTCCCGCGGCCCCGCTTCCCGACAGGGGAGCGGG